>CAIKJM010000129.1 GCA_903827735.1 uncultured Rhodanobacter sp.
CGCGACGTGCTGGTGCCGCCTAAAAAGCGCCTGGCGACCAAACCCACCCGCGCCTCGAAGGAGCGCCGCCTGGTCGGCAAACAGCAGCGCGGCAAGACCAAGCAGAACCGCTCGCGCCAGTGGTCGCCCGAGTGAGCGCGGTACCGCCGCTACCGCCGCAGGCACCGCGTATCAACAGCCGCTTCTGGCCGTGGCTGTGCCGAGGCCTGCTTCGCCTCGGCGGCTGGCGCCTGCTCGGCGAGTTTCCGGATCTTCCGAAACTGATCGTCATCGGCGCACCCCACTCCAGCTATTGGGATGGCGTGTGGGGGCTGCTGATGAAGGTGGCGCTCGGCGTGGACGTCAACATCATGATCAAGCGAGAGGTGCTGCGAAGCCCGCTTGGCCTAATTCTTCGCCCGATCGGCTGTATTGCCATCGACCGTCGCGCGGCGACCGACGTGGTTGGCCAGATGACTGCACGCTTTGCCCGCAAGCCGCGCATGTGGCTGGGCATTACCCCCGAAGGCACGCGCAAGCCGGTAACGCAGTGGAAAACGGGCTTTCTGCGCATCGCCTATGCGGCGAAGGTGCCGGTGCTGCCGGTGTTTTTCGACTATCCGAGCAAGACGTTCACTCTGGGCAAGCCGTTTTATCCCGCCGGCGACCTCGACGCCGACATGCTCGCGATCCGTGCGCTGTTCCGTGGCTATCACGGCAAATACCGCGACACGGAGTAGACCTCAGCGCTGCGAATGCCCGGATTCGTCGTAGTCGCGGGTCAGCAGGCCCGGACGAATCAGATCGACGAAAGCGCGCGCCTCGGTGCTGAGGAACTTGCCCTTGCGAATCACCACGCCGTAGCTGCGCTGGGGGAAATACTGCTTCATATTGCGTGCCGCCAGCCGACCGGCATCAGCCTTGGTGATGCAGATGCCGGTGACGATGGAGATGCCCAGCCCCATCGCCACGTACTCCTTGATCACGTCCCAGCCGCCCACTTCGATCGCCACGTGATACGGCACCTGGCGCTGCTGGAACACCAGATCGACCAGACGATAGGTCGACAGCCGCTGCGGCGGCAGGATGAGGCCGTAGGCCGACAGATCCTCCAGCGCGATTTTCTCCTTGGCGGCCAGCGGATGGTCGAGCGGCATGATCAGCATGGGGTCGTAGTGATGCACCGGCT
Source organism: uncultured Rhodanobacter sp. (assembly GCA_903827735.1). Taxonomy (GTDB): domain Bacteria; phylum Pseudomonadota; class Gammaproteobacteria; order Xanthomonadales; family Rhodanobacteraceae; genus Rhodanobacter. The sequence goes on from CAIKJM010000129.1 coordinate 1,169, forward strand.
CCCAGGCAATATCGTTGGGAACGTCGAGCATCGAGCCCACGGCGAAATCCGCCTCGTCGGCGCGCAGCATCGCCAGGCCGTCCTTGCCGGTGACGTTGGCCAGCTGCAGATGCACGGCCGGGTAGCGATCGCGGTAGCGCCGCACCAGCTCGGGCAGCAGGTATTGGATGGTCGAGGTGCCGGCCGCAATGGTCAGTCGGCCGCCCTGCAGGCCTTTCACCCGGGTCTGGAAATCGCGGTCCAGCGTGTCCCAGCCTTCGACCAGCGGACGCGCCAGCTCGTACAGGGCTTCGCCCGCATCGGTGAGGTTGATGCGGCGGCGGCGGCGCTCGACCAGGCTCGCACCGAGTTCACGTTCAAGCGCCTGTAATTGAAGGGTAATGGTCGGCTGCGAGAGGTAGAGCGATTCGGCCGCGCGGGTCAGCGAACCGAGTTTCACCATCGCGACAAAGGCTTTGAGCTGTTTATGGCGATTGCCTTTGTAGTAATAGCGCTCGGCACCCTGCTCGCTGACGGACTCGCCGGGACCCGCCTTTTTTACCGTGCGTTTGCGTATGGTTTTCCCTTCATTCATGGCTACAGCAGCTTTTTTCATAGCGTTTCTTCAATACGTTAGCGTATGTATTAATAATACCAATACTTATGATTGAAACATTCACTTTGTCAAACACTACGCTTTAGCCTAGCTTGAGCGTCCCACGAACACGAGGTGCGGTCATGGCAGTACCCAAGGAAAATATCGATATCCGTGAGGCCGATACCGGCGCCATCGCCATTCACGCCGACTGGGCCGGTTACGAAAGCGTGCTGACGCCGGCCGCACTGGCATTTCTGACCAAGCTGCATCGGGGCTTCAACAGCCGTCGCCAGGCCCTGCTTGCCGCCCGGCGCGAGCGCCAGGCCGGCTATGACGCCGGCGGCCTGCCGGATTTCCGCGAAGACACCCGGGCCATCCGCGAGGGCGATTGGCGCGTGGCGCCGATTCCCGCCGCGCTGCAGGATCGTCGGGTGGAGATCACCGGCCCGGTCGAGCGCAAGATGATCATCAACGCGCTGAACTCCGGCGCCAAAGTGTTCATGGCCGATTTCGAGGATTCCTCCTCGCCGACTTTCGCCAACCAGCTGGTCGGCCAGATCAATCTGCGCGATGCGATCAACGGCACGATCGGATTCACTTCGCCGGAAGGCAAGCAGTACACGGTCAAGGACAAGCCGGCCGTGCTGGTGGTGCGTCCGCGCGGCTGGCACCTGCCGGAGCGCCACGTCACCGTCGACGGTGAAATCATGGCCGGCGCGCTGGTCGACTTCGGCCTGTACGTTTTCCACAACGCCAAGGCGCTGCATCAGCGCGACCTCGGTCCTTACTTTTATCTGCCCAAGCTCGAAGCGATGGAAGAAGCCGCGCTGTGGGACGACGTCATGGCCGTGGCCGAGGCCGAGCTGAACCTGCCGACAGGCACGATGAAGGCCACCGTGCTGATCGAGACGCTGCCGGCCGTGTTCCAGATGGACGAGATTCTGCACGCGCTGCGCGGCCGCGTGGTTGGTCTTAACTGTGGCCGCTGGGACTACATTTTCTCTTACCTGAAAACGCTACGCGGTCACCGCGACCGTCTGCTGCCGGAACGCGGCCAGGTGCTGATGACGGTGCCGTTCCTGAAAAACTATTCGGAGCTGCTGATCAAGACCTGCCATCGCCGCGGCGCTTTCGCGATGGGCGGCATGGCCGCACAGATTCCGATCAAGGGTGACGATGCCGCCAACGAGGCGGCGATGGCCAAGGTGCGCGCGGACAAGCTTCGCGAAGTGAAGGCGGGCCACGACGGCACCTGGGTCGCGCATCCGGCGCTGGTGCCGGTCGCGCAGGAAATCTTCGACGAACACATGCCGACGCCCAACCAGCTCGACGTGCTGCGCAGTGACGTCCACGTCACCCGCGACCAGCTGATCGAGCCGTGCCTGGGCACGATCAGCCGCGAGGGATTCGAGAACAACATCGAAGTCTGCCTGCGCTATACCGCCGCGTGGATGGATGGCCTCGGCTGCGTGCCCATCCACAACCTGATGGAGGACGCCGCCACCGCCGAGATCGCCCGCGCCCAGCTGTGGCAGTGGCTGCATCACGGGGGCCTGGAGTTTCCCGATCACGCGCCGATCGACTTCGCGCTGTTCGACCAGATCCTCGCCGCGCACACGCACCGCGTGGGCGAGAGCGACTTCCCGGGTGCCGCACATGCGAGTGCGGCCGCCGCACTGATTTCCACCCTGACGCATGCCGACCAGCTCGGCGATTTCCTCACCCTGCCCGCCTACGAACAGCTCGCCTGAGCCGCCTCGTCTCACCTTTGTATGGAGCACGTCATGAGCAACACACTGCCAACCGCTGAACAGATCTCGCAGGACTGGAAAACCAACCCCCGCTGGGCCGGCATCGAGCGAAATTACTCCGCCGAAGACGTGGTGCGCCTGCGCGGCACCATCGGTGTCGAGCACACGCTGGCCCGCCGCGGCGCCGAACGCCTGTGGGACTCGCTGCACAAAGAGGATTTCGTCAATGCGCTGGGCGCGCTGACCGGCAATCAGGCCATGCAGCAGGTCAAGGCTGGCCTCAAGGCGATTTATCTCAGCGGCTGGCAGGTCGCCGCCGACGCCAATGTCGCCGGCGAAATGTATCCCGACCAGTCGCTGTATCCGGCCAACTCGGTGCCGCTGGTAGTGAAGAAGATCAACAACACTTTGCTGCGCGCCGATCAGCTGCATCACGCGGAAGGCAAGGACGATACCGACTGGCTGGTGCCGATCGTCGCCGATGCCGAAGCCGGCTTCGGCGGCGTGCTGAACGCGTTCGAGCTGATGAAGGCGATGATTGAAGCGGGTGCCGCCGGCGTGCACTTCGAAGACCAGCTGGCTTCGGTGAAGAAGTGCGGCCACATGGGCGGCAAGGTGCTGGTGCCGACCCGCGAGGCGGTCGACAAGCTTAACGCCGCGCGCCTTGCCGCCGACGTCTGTGGCGTGCCGACGCTGCTGGTGGCGCGCACCGACGCCGACGCGGCGGATCTGCTGACCTCCGACGTGGATGCCAACGACAAGGACTTCATCACCGGCGAGCGCACGGTCGAAGGCTTTTATCGCGTGCGTCCGGGCCTCGATCAGGCGATCAGCCGCGGCCTAGCCTATGCGCCCTACGCCGATTTGATCTGGTGCGAGACCAGCAAGCCGAATCTGGACGACGCGCGCAAGTTTGCCGAAGCCATCCACGCCAAGTTCCCGGGCAAGATGCTGGCCTACAACTGCTCGCCGAGCTTCAACTGGAAGAAGAACCTGGACGACGAAACCATCGCCAGTTACCAGATCGAACTGGGCAAGATGGGCTACAAGTTCCAGTTCATCACCCTGGCCGGCTTCCACAGCCTCAACTACGGCATGTTCGATCTGGCGCACGGCTACGCGCGCCGCCAGATGAGCGCCTTCGTCGAACTTCAGGAGAAATAGTTTGCCGCGGCCGATCGTGGCTTTACCGCGGTGAAGCATCAGCGTGAGGTGGGTACCGGTTACTTCGATCAGGTGACCCAGGCGATCCAGCAGGGTCAATCCTCCACCACGGCGCTGACCGGCTCGACCGAAGAAGCGCAGTTCCACCACGAAGCGGCGTGATTTAGGCCGATACGCACCAGTTGTGACGTGAAACAAAACGCCTCCACTGCTCACGCGGTGGAGGCGTTTTGTGTTGTGTGTCTCCGCGACTCAGGCGGCGACGAGTTCTTCGCTCACCGGCTCCGCAAGCGGTGGCACCAGGGCGATTACCGTCCAGCCCGCTTTCGGCTCCAGCTCGCGCTTGGTCGAGGCAACCTGCAGCGAACCCTTGTCCTCGACGCCGAACATCAGCACGGTATGCGAGCCGTATTGCTCGATGAAATGCGGCCAGTCGAAGGTGGCGCTGAGTTTGGTCGACTTCACCCGCCAGCCCTGATCGAGCATGTCGGCGAAGCGTGCGTGGGTCATCTGTTCATCGAACAGCGGCGGCGCCAGCAGGCTGCCGGGCAAGGCGGCGCGGTCGGTATTCTCCTGCGGGCTGAGATTGCGCAGACGATAGATTTTCTGGCGTCCGAACTCCTGCCGGTAGTGCACGCAGGCCAGCGAATTGCGCTCGCGGTGGGTCGACATGGCCAGCAGCCGACCGATGCCGGTGAGATCGAGATTGCGTTCGGCGTGCGTCGAGGCCGGATTGCCGTAGAACGTGTTGAGGCCATCCATGCGCGCCTGGCGAATCTGGTTCCAATCGTCGTCGGCCAGCACCACGCGAAAGCCCGCTTCGGCAATCGCCGTACCGATGGTTCGCGCGACTTTGTCCGAGCCGAAAATCAGCACGCCGCGCGGCTCCGGCTCGGCGACCTTCAGCCACAGCGCCAGCGGCCTTGCGGTGGCGCTCTGCAGCACCACGGTGCCGATGATGAGCGTGAACACCAGTGGCACCAGCGCGTCGCCGCCGGCCACGCCGAGCGCATTGAGGCGCAGTGCGAACAGTGCGGATACCGAGGCCGCCACGATGCCGCGCGGCGCGATCCAGCCGATCAGCGCGCGCTCGCGCCAGCTCAGCCCGCTGCCCATGCTCGACACGATGACAGTGATCGGCCGCACCACCAGCTGCGCAATCACGAACAGCGCGATGCCGGCGCCGAGCATGCCGGGCGGCAGCGGCCAGTGCAGTCGGGCGGCCAGCAGAATGAAGAGCACCGACACCAGCACGGTGGTGAGGTTTTCCTTGAAGTCGAGAATGTCCTCGATATGCACACCGCGCGCGTTGCCCAGCGCAATGCCCATGATCGTCACCGCCAGCAGGCCCGATTCGTGCGTGAGCGTATTGGACACACTGAAAGCCAGCAGCACCGCCGCCAGCACGGCAAAGTTTTGCAGGTATTCGGGAATCGCCTGCCGGCGCAGCAGAAAGGCCATGACAAACGCGGCGAGCGCGCCGATTACGATGCCGCAGCCGATCGTCGCCAGAAAAATGCCGATGGTGTGACCCTGCTGACGCGACACGATCGCCTCGTAGATCAGCACGGCGAACAGCGCCCCCAGCGGGTCGATCACGATGCCTTCCCAGCGCAGCGTGTTGCCGATACGCGCATTCGGCCGCACCGTGCGCAGCATGGGTGCGATCACGGTCGGCCCGGTGACGCAGGCCAGCGCGCCGAACAGCAGCGCGATCGACCAGCTCAGCCCGGCCACGATGTGCGCGGCCAGGGCGAGCAACAGCAGGCAGACGACTGCGCCGTAGCTGACCAGGCCGCGCACTGCACGACCGATTCCCGGCAGCTCGTGAAAGCGCAGGCTCAGGCTGCCCTCGAACAAGATCAGCGCCACCGCCAACGACACGATGGGAAACAGCAGGCTGCCGAGCAACTTGTCCGGATTGACCAGGCCGGTGACCGGCCCCAACAGGATGCCGGCCAGCAGCAGCAGCGACGTCACCGCACCGTAGCTGACCAGCCCCCGCACCACGTGGCCGATGCCGGGAAGCTCGTGAAAACGCAGGCTTAGGCTGCCCTCGAACAGGATCAGCGCCACCGCTAGCGACACGATGGGAAACAGCAGGCTGCCGAGCAGCTTGTCCGGATTGACCAGGCCGGTGACCGGCCCCAACAGGATGCCGGCCAGCAGCAGAAACAGGATCGCCGGCAGCTTCACCCGCCACGCCAGCCACTGCGCCAGAAAGCCGATCATCAGCATGCCGGCAAGCACCAGGCCCAGCTCGATAGTCATTCAATGTCCTTGGATCAACGGCAGGCGCTTATCGGACCACGCACCGGTGGATGCGTCCAGTGAACGCGACGACGGAGCGGGCATTTGATGAATCTAGAACCGCCGATATTGCAGCGCTTCGGCGAGATGCTCGCGCTCCAGCAGGGGCACGCCACCGTCGAGATCGGCGATCGTGCGCGCCACGCGCAGCACGCGGTGATACGCGCGGGCCGACAGGCCCAGCCGCTCCAGCGCGGTTTCGAACCAGCGTCGTTCGGCCGGCCCGAGCGCACAGTCGCGCTCCAGCTCCAGCGTGCTGATTTCGGCGTTCGGCCGGCCGGCGCGCATCAGCGATTGCCGGCGCGCTTTGAAGACGCGCTCGCGCACTGTGGCCGAATCCTCATCCTGTCCGCTGCGCGGCCCACCCAGATCGGCCAGGGGCACCTGCGGCACCTCCACGCAGATATCGATGCGATCGAGCAGCGGGCCGGAAATGCGCGAGCGGTAGCGCAGGATCTGATCGGGCGTGCAGTGACAGCGCTGGCGCGGATCGCCTACGTAGCCGCACGGGCACGGATTCATCGCCGCCACCATCTGGAACTGCGCGGGAAAGGTCGACTGCCGGGCCGCGCGCGAGATCACAATATGCCCGGACTCCATCGGTTCGCGCAGCACTTCCAGCACGTGCCGGCTGAATTCCGGCAGCTCGTCCAGAAACAGCACGCCGTTGTGCGCCAACGAAATTTCACCAGGCCGCGGATACGAGCCACCGCCGACCAGCGCCACCGCCGACGCCGTGTGGTGCGGCGCCCGAAACGGACGTCGGCGCCACTGCAGCAGATCGGTCTGCTGTCCCGCCACCGAGAGCACGGCGCAGGTTTCCAGCGCCTCGGACTCGGACAGCGGCGGAAGAATCCCTGGCAGGCGTTCGGCCAGCATGGTCTTGCCGGTGCCGGGCGGACCGACCAACAGCAGATGGTGACCTCCGGCCGCCGTGATCTCCAGCGCCCGGCGCGCCTGCTGCTGGCCGCGTACGTCGAGCAGATCGGGGCCGTCATACGCGCCGCCGTTGCTCGGCGTGCCTATCGGCGCGGACAGCTCCTGCGCACCGCGCAGCCAGCCGCATACTTCGGCCAGCGTGGCAGCGACCCGCACATCCACATCCGGCACCAGTGCCGCTTCGGCCGCGTTTTCCAGCGGCACCACGACGCTGCGGCCGCGGGCACGTGCCCGCAGCAGCGCCGGCAACACGCCTGAAACGCTTCGTAACGCGCCGGTCAGCGCCAGCTCGCCGAGAAATTCGCAGTCGTCCAGCTTTTCGCGCGGCACCTGCCCGCTGGCGGCTAGAATGCCCAGCGCAATGGCCAGATCGAAACGGCCGCCGTCCTTGGGCAGCTCGGCGGGCGCGAGATTCACCGTCACCCGGCGATTGGGGTATTCGAAGGCGGTGTTCTGGATCGCTACGCGCACCCGGTCGCGCGCCTCACGCACGGCCGCTTCCGGCAGGCCGACAATATTTGTGGCCGGCAGACCGCCAGACAGATGCACCTCGACCATCACCTGCGGCGCGGCGATACCCTCCTGGGCCCGACTGAGGGTGACGGCAAGACTCATGTGACGAAGCTCATGCGACGAGGAGTCGCCGGCGCAGTGATGGTTCGCTCCCGGCTGACATGATCGAGCGACTCCAGATTCAGCGAAAAACTAACCGCCCCCGATCGTTCTCGGGGTGAGGGTGACGGATCGGGGGCGGCTCCCGGGAGACTGGTGTACTTAGGTTCCGCGGGTGGCGATGGCGGCCTCGAGTTCGGCCACGCGTCGTTCCAGCTCGTCGATCTTCGCGCGGGTGCGGGCAAGCACCTGGCTCTGGACGTCGAACTCCTCGCGGGTGACTAGATCGAGGCGGCGCAATCCCTGCGCCAAAACATCCTGGAAGTTAGCCCGCAAATCCTGTTGCGCATCAGCCAATCCTGGCGGTACCAACGACACAAGTCGCGCGGCAATCTTGTCGATAACCTGCTTATCCATCATGGATAGCGCCTCAAGCTCGTCGGGGTAGATATTAGGTGAACGGAAATCGGGTCTGCCATCGGGATGCTCCATCAGAAACTGTAGGGATTCTCCTACAGACGTCGTTATGCAGGCGACAAGCGACGGCCCGGCAGGCAAAATGGTTCGTCGCATCCAGCCCGCCTGCCGTGTTTCAGGGCCGAATGCTTTTGGCCAATGCATCTGACGGGGAAACACCATGAAACTGGTTGTGGCGATCATCAAGCCGTTCAAGCTGGACGATGTGCGCGAGGCGTTGGCCGAGGTCGGCGTGCAGGGCGTGACGGTATCCGAAGTCAAAGGCTTCGGCCGGCAGAAAGGCCATACCGAGCTTTATCGCGGCGCGGAGTACGTGGTCGATTTTCTGCCCAAGATCAAGATGGAGCTGGCGATCACCGATGATCAGCTTGAGCGCGTGCTCGAAGCGATCCAGCATTCCGCCAGCACCGGCAAGGTCGGCGACGGCAAGATCTTCGTCACCTCGCTGGAGCGCGTGATTCGTATCCGCACCGGCGAAATGGATCACGACGCGCTCTAATTCAGCTCCAGGGATACCACCCGGCTTGAGCCTCTTTCTGCCGGCGATCACGATCGCCGCATAAATAAGTTTGTGCCGGTTCGCAGGCCGCCCGCGCGCTGGCCGCACGCCACTTATCCCCAGAACCATCCACAACTTGTTGGGTTGACCACGCCCAGCTCACCCGATATGTTGTGTCCGTCGGTGCCCGTCCAGACGATGTGTCGGTCGGGCTTAAAAGGGAATCCGGTGTAAATCCGGAACTGCCCCGCAGCGGTAAAGCGGAAACGAACGCCTCTACATGCACTGGCCGTCTACGGCTGGGAAGCGGGGGCAAGTAGGCGGATCGCAAGATCCACGTCCGCAAGTCCGAAGACCTGCCGGCACATCGGGGCGAACGTGCCCCGGTGCGTAGTGACGACTTCCGTGGGGAGGTACGTCGAGGGGAAAACGCCGCGTGGCGTTCCTTTCGCGCCCGTCCAAGGAACTCGCTGCTTCAGGCCCTGCGCGCGGGAGCGGGTGTTTGATTTTTCATGCCCGGAGTCACCGCCATGCAACCTCTCGAAAACGCTGTCAGCGAGCGCACTGCCGCGCGCGTCGATGCTTTCAACATTCCCGTCGATGACGCGCCGGCCGCCGAGCCGGCCACCATCGAATCCACAACAGCTGCTACCACCGGCGAAGCGTTCGCGCTTACCCCGCCGCACAACCCGGGCCAGATGCGCGTGACCAAGCGCAACGGCGGCCAGGAAATCGTGGACGTCAACAAGATCGTGCGCGCGGTCACCCGCAGCGCCGAGGGCCTGCATGGCGTCGATCCGCTGCGCGTGGCACTGAAGACCATCGGCGGCCTGTACGACGGCGCCACCACGCAGGAACTCGACCAGCTGTCGATCCGCACCGCCGCCGCACTGACCGCCGAGGAGCCCGAGTACGGCCAGCTCGCTGCGCGCCTGCTGGGTGCCTATATCGATAAGGAAGTGAGCGGCCAGGAAATCCAGAGCTTCTCGCAGTCGATCGTGCGCGGTTCCGAACTCGGCATCCTCAATGAACGCCTGCGCGACTTTGTGGCGCTGAACGCGCGCAAGCTCAACGATGCGATCAATCCGCTGGCCACGCGCCGCTTCGAGTACTTCGGCCTGCGCACGGTGTACGACCGCTACCTGCTGCGCCATCCGCAGAAGCGCTTGGTGATCGAGACACCGCAGCATTTCTTCATGCGCATCGCCTGCGCGCTGGGCGGCAACGAGATCGGCGAAACGCTCGAGCTTTATCGCCTGCTCTCCTCGCTGGAATACATCGCCAGCTCGCCCACGCTGTTCAACGCCGGCACCAATCATGAGCAGCTCAGCTCGTGCTACCTGCTCGACTCGCCGGTCGATTCGCTGGAGTCGATCTACGACAAATATGCGGACGTGGCCAAGCTCAGCAAGTTTGCCGGCGGCATCGGCCTGGCCTACACCCGCGTGCGCTCACGCGGCTCGCTGATCAAGGGCACCAACGGCCATTCCAACGGCCTGCTGCCGTGGCTGAAAACGCTGGACGCCTCGGTCGCTGCGGTGAACCAGGGCGGCAAGCGCAAGGGCGCGGCGTGCGTGTACCTGGAATCCTGGCACGCCGACATCGAGGATTTCCTCGAGCTGCGCGACAACACCGGCGACGACGCCCGCCGCGCGCACAATCTCAACATCGCCAACTGGATTCCCGACGAATTCATGCGCCGGGTCGAGACCGACGGCGACTGGTCGCTGTTCGATCCCAAGGTCGTGCCGCATCTGGTCGACAGCTGGGGCGCGGTATTCGAACAGCACTACGCGAAGGCCGAAGCCGAAGGTCTGGCTGTCAAAACGGTGAAGGCGCGTGAGCTTTACGCGCGCATGATGCGCACCCTGGCGCAGACCGGCAACGGCTGGATGACCTTCAAGGACCGCTGCAACGCCACCAGCAATCAGACGGCCAAAGTGGACAACGTGATCCACCTGTCCAACCTGTGCACCGAGATTCTGGAAGTCAGCTCCGCGACCGAAACGGCGGTGTGCAACCTCGGCTCGGTGAACCTGGCGCGGCACGTCGTGCGCGCGGCCGACGGCAGCCACGCGTTCGACTTCGAACAGCTCGCCTCCACCGTGCGCACGGCCGTGCGCCAGCTCGATCGCGTGATCGATCTGAACTTCTATCCGATCGACACCGCGCGCACCGCCAACATCAAGTGGCGTCCGGTCGGGCTTGGCGTGATGGGCCTGCAGGACGTGTTCTTCAAGCTGCGCCTGCCGTTCGATTCTGCCGAGGCGCTGGCACTGTCCACGCGCATCGCCGAGGAGATCTATTTCCACGCGCTGTCGATGTCGAACGAGGTGGCGGCGCAGGTCGGCGCGCACCCCGGCTTTGCCGAGAGCCGCGCCGTCAACGGCGAGCTGCAGTTCGACTACTGGCCGCAGGCGCAGACCCACGACAGCGCGCGCTGGGACGCGCTGCGCGAGCGCATCAAGCAGCACGGCCTGCGCAACTCGCTGCTGATCGCGATTGCGCCGACCGCGACGATCGCCTCGATCGCCGGCTGCTACGAGTGCATCGAGCCGCAGGTCAGCAACCTGTTCAAGCGCGAGACGCTGTCGGGCGATTTCCTGCAGGTGAACCGTTACCTGGCCGACGAGCTGAAGGCGCTGGGATTGTGGACGTCGGAAGTACGCGACGCGATCAAGCTGGCCGAAGGTTCGATCCAGAACATCGCGGCGATCCCGGAGCGCCTGCGCATGATCTATCGCACCGTGTGGGAGCTGCCGCAGAAGGCGCTGATCGAACTGGCCGCCGCGCGCGGCGCCTTCATCGACCAGAGCCAGTCGCTCAACCTTTTCATGGAAAACCCCAACATCGGCCAGCTCAGCTCGATGTACATGTACGCATGGAAGGCCGGCATCAAGACCACCTACTACCTGCGTTCGCGGCCGGCGACCAAGATCGCCAAAACCACGGTCACTGCCAGCCGAACCAGCGCGCCCGAGCCCGTCGTGGACGATCAGGCGCAGGCCAATGCCGCAGTGTTCTGCTCGCTGGAAAATCCCGAGTACTGCGAAGC
>CAIKJM010000130.1 GCA_903827735.1 uncultured Rhodanobacter sp.
ACATTGCTGATGCGAATGTTACGCGGCAAGCGCTGGTACAGCCCGCACCGGGAGCACCTGTATCAATGGATGACTCGGCGCGGCGGTACGCACGCTGGAACGGATGCTCGCTATACGGCCTGGAATCTGCTGGTCGCTGCCCCGTTGGCCTGGTTGGCGTTCAGTCATCTGAATATCGGCTTGCCGATTACTATGGCGCTCTATGTAGGCGCATCGGCCCTGTGGCTGGTGCTCAAACGTCGCTGTACGCGACGCAACCTGTCGAAGGATCGTCATGTCGCTGCGTAAGTTCGTTGGCTTTATTCACCCGCGCGTCGCCGTCGTGATCCACGATCTGGCGATGACGGCGCTGGCCTGGTGGATCGCCAAAATGCTGCGCTACACGTTTAATCCGGGCGAAATCGTCAGCTTCCAGGCGCTCGAATTTCCCATTGTTCTGGTCATCCAGGGCCTGATTTTGCGCTGGACCGGTTTGTATCGAAGCGTTTGGCGATTTGCCAGCCTGCCAGATCTGTGGAACATCGCCCGCGCTTCGCTGTTGGGTACAGTGACCGTCGGCCTATCGCTGTTCCTGTACGACCGCCTTGACGGCGTTCCGCGCGCCACCTTTCTACTTTACCCGCTGGTGCTTGGCGCGCTGCTTGGGTTGCCGCGGCTGGCCTATCGTTTCTGGAAGGACAGCCGCCGCGAGCTGCTGCAGAACCACGAGGTGAAGCGCGTTCTCATTGTCGGCGCGGACCGCTCCGGCGAGGTGCTGTCGCGTGACCTGCGCCGCGACAGCCGCTATGCCGTCGTCGGTTTCGTCGATGACAAACCTAGCCTGCGCGGTGCCAGCATCAACGGGCACCCCGTGTTGGGCCGGTTCGACCAGCTGCCGGATGTCGTGCGCGAGGCGGCGGTGCAAATGCTGTTGATAGCGCTGCCCGGCGCGTCGACCAGCGAAATGCGTCGAATCGTGGCGTTGTGCGATGAGACGGGCCTGCCGTATCGAACAATCCCGAGGTTGGAAGATGTCGTTGCTGGGCGCGCGCAGTTCAACCAGATCAAGGAAGTGGCGATCGAAGATCTGCTTGGCCGCGATGCGGTGGAGCTCGATTGGACGTCCATCCGCGAAACGCTGACCGCGCGTCGCGTGTTGGTGACCGGCGGCGGTGGCTCGATCGGCTCGGAGCTTTGTCGCCAGATAGCACGCCTTGGTGCGCAATCGCTGATCGTGGTGGAGCAGAGCGAATACAACCTTTACCGCATCATGCAGGAACTGCGGGCCGATTTTCCGGAGCTGATCTTCGAAGGCATTCTGGCCAACTGCGGCGACCACGTCGCCATGCACAAAGCCTTTCTCGAGACCAAACCGCAGGTGATTTTCCACGCAGCGGCGTACAAGCACGTTCCCATGCTGCAGGCGCAGCTGCGTTCGGCCTTCCGCAACAACGTGCTCGGAACGCGCACGGTAGCCGATCTCGCGCGCGAGGTCGGCGTCGAGTGCTTTGTGCTGATTTCGACCGACAAAGCAGTCAATCCGACCAGCGTGATGGGAGCCTGCAAGCGGGTCGCCGAGATTTACTGTCAAAACCTCAATGCCCATGCCGAAACGCGTTTCATGACCGTTCGTTTCGGCAACGTGCTGGATTCCGCGGGCTCGGTGGTTCCGCTGTTTCGTCAGCAGATTCTGGACGGTGGTCCGGTCACGGTGACCCATCCGGAAATCTCGCGTTATTTCATGACGATTCCCGAGGCCTGCCAGCTGATTCTGCAGGCGGCGAGTATCGGCAAGGGTGGCGAAATCTTTGCGCTCGACATGGGCGAGCCGGTCAAAATTCGCGATCTGGCCGAACAGATGATTCGCCTTGCCGGCAAGAAGCCTGGTACCGAGATTCCCATCGTTTATACCGGTCTGCGCGCTGGCGAAAAGCTGTTCGAAGAATTGTTCCATCCGCTGGAAAACTACAGCGCTACCGGGCACTCGAAGATTTTCCTCGCGCAGCATCGGGAGGTCTCGTGGGATCTGCTGCAGGCGCTGTTGAATAAGGCAGCGGATGCCACGGATGTTTTCGACGAAGAGGAACTGCGGCGCTGTGTGTCCAGCCTGCTGCCGTCGTTTCGCTGGACCGAAGTGGCACAGCCCGATAACGTGGTCTCGATACGTCGCACCAATCCGGAGAAGAGTGAGTGAGTAAGCCCCTGCGCAAGGTTGTGTTTCCCGTAGCCGGACTCGGCACGCGTTTTCTTCCGGCGACCAAGGTCGTGGCCAAGGAAATGCTGCCGGTGCTGGACAAGCCGTTGATCCAGTACGCGGTCGACGAAGCCGTTGATGCCGGCGCGGACACGCTGATTTTCGTCACCAACCGCTACAAACATGCCATCGCCGACTACTTCGACAAGGCCTACGAACTGGAGGCAAAGCTCGAAGAAAAAGGCAAGGATGAATTGCTGGCGCTCGTGCAAGGCACGTTGCCGCCCCATGTGCGAGCCATCTTTGTGACCCAGCCCGAGGCATTCGGCCTGGGTCACGCCGTGCTTTGCGCCAAGCCGGTGGTCGGCGACGAGCCGTTCGGCGTGGTGCTACCCGATGACCTGATCTGGAACGGTAAGATCGGTACAGGCAAAGGCGCGTTGCGGCAGATGGCCGAGCTGGCCAACGCGCAGGATGCGGGGGTTATTGCCGTGGAAGAAGTGCCGCACAGCGACACCGATAAATACGGCATCGTCGATGCCACACCGGTCGACGAACGCAGCGCCTGGATCCACCATATGGTGGAGAAGCCCAAGCCGGCCGATGCTCCGTCCAACCTGGCCGTGGTCGGACGCTATGTGTTGCCTGGGCGCATCTTTCAGCTGCTGGAGCAAACGACGCCAGGTGCCGGCGGCGAGATCCAGCTCACCGACGCCATCGAGGCGCTGTTGAAAGAGCAGGGCAGGGTTCTCGCCTATCGGTTCGAAGGCACGCGCTTCGACTGTGGCAACAAGGCGGGCCTTGTACGCGCCACCATGCATATGGCCATGCAGGATCCCACCCTGGCCGCCGTGGTACGCGAGTTCGTCGGCAAGATTTAATCGTCCGACTTTAGAAGCATTATCGAATACGCCGAGGCCCGATCCACCGTCCTGGCGAGAAAGGCCGACATTCCATGGATGTCGGCCTTTTGCTTGTAGGAGCATGCCGAACGAGGCCTGCGCCGACTGCCAAGCTCGTCCGCGACATGTCAGAATCGACGCCGCAGTCTGCCATTTTCGACGCGCAGAATGCCTGGGGAAATAAGGAAGAATCGCCGTCGCTGCGTCCGGTAGGGGCGGCGCCGCGGGCGAATTGAAGGCATCGTCGTTGCAATCATCGGATGAAGAAAAGGGGACGTCATGGATTTGCTGCGGTTTCTGCTCATGTTGCCGGTGCG
>CAIKJM010000131.1 GCA_903827735.1 uncultured Rhodanobacter sp.
ATTCGCGTGGCTGCCGTGCGCTTCGAAAAAGACTGGCTTACCGAAGTGGACTCGATCCGTGCCGGCGGTCGTCCGGCCGATGCCGCGCGCAAACGCCTGCGCGAACATCTGCTGGCCAGCTTGCCGCTGTTCAAGGCGGCCAAATTCTTCTTGAATCCGGAAATGAGTCTGGTCGACTGCCTGGTCGCGCCGGTGATCTGGCGCCTGCCGTGGCTGGACGTGGATCTGGGGCGCGAAGGCAAACCGATCATCGATTACGGCGAACGTTTGTTCCACAGTCAGGGTTTTGCGCGCAGCATGACCGAACAGGAGAAAGCCATGCGCCCTCTCCCCGAGCAGGCATGATGAGCAAGAATGAACCCACCTCGATGAGCTCGAATCGACCGTATCTTTTGCGGGCGATCTACGACTGGATCAGCGACAACGACCTCACACCCTACGTGCTGGTCGACGCCTCTATCGAGGGCGTTCGCGTGCCGCCGCAGGTGATCAAGAATGGCCAGGTCGTGCTGAATCTGGCCATGCGCGCGGTGGCGAATCTGGATCTGGGCAACGAGTGGATCAGCTTCTCGGCGCGCTTCTCCGGCGTGAGTCAGACCATCAATATTCCGGTACATGCGGTGCTGGCGCTGTACGCTCAGGAAAATGGGCAGGGCATGATGTTCCCGGCCGAAGAAGGTGGCGACAACCCACCGCCGGACATGCCCGATGACGCGCCGCCCGCACCGAGTGCCGATCAGGGCGACAAGCCCAAGCGCGGGGCGCCGCATCTGCGGGTGGTCAAGTAACACGCGCTTTTGGTCTCGGCGGTATGAGAGGACGCTGACGAATATGCTCTAGTGAAGCGGTTCGTGCGGCGGTCGACGACCAGGATGCAGCTGCACCACGTTGCTTGACGCTTTGGCTTTAGCCAGCGCCTCAGCCACGATCGACTCGGCCGATGCCACCTCGATCGTCGGCAGGCTGAGCTCCGTCACCGAGCTGCCGATCATCCATAGCCGGCCCTGCTCGCGATCGTCGCCGTCAATGCTGACCTCGAACGAATAGCCGCGCTCGATCCGACGAAGGCCGTCGATGCGCCGGATACGTACGGCGCGCAGGCCGACGCTTTCATCGAGCAGCTGCAGGCCGTGCCTTTCGCACTGTCGACGGGCTTCATTCATCGCGCGCTCCCGCGCTGAGGTGAGCTTCAGCCACAACGTAACTAAGGCGCAAAGCACCAGGAGTAGCAGCATATCTTCGATGTCGCTCATGCCAGCAGTGTGTGGGCACGCCCGCGCGCGCGCAAGGTGGCGGCGTCTTTACTCCACCGGGCTGGTGGTCAGTCCAGCCGTAGTCTCAGCGACAGGTCCACCGCACGGACGTGTTTGGTCAGGGCACCGACTGAAATGTAGTCCACGCCTGTTCTGGCAAACGCGGCAATGGATTCCAGATCGACGTTGCCGGAGACTTCCAGCGGCACGCGGCCGGCGGTCAGCGCCACGGCCTCGACCATCAGCGGCAGCGAAAAATTGTCCAGCATGATCCGGTCGACGCCGGCATCGATGGCCTGCGCCAGCTCATCGAGATTTTCCACTTCGACTTCGAGCATTAGCGTGGGGTGCAAACGGCGCCCGGCATCGACGGCGGCGCGGATACTGCCGGCGGCGATGATGTGGTTTTCCTTGACCAGGATGGCGTCATACAAGCCCATCCGCTGGTTATAACCGCCGCCGCAGCGTACGGCGTATTTCTGTGCCAAGCGCATACCCGGCACGGTCTTGCGGGTATCCAACAGCCGGGTGTGAGTGCCCGCTACGGCGGCCACGTATGTGGCCGTTTGCGTCGCGGTAGCGGACAGCAGCTGCAGAAAATTCAGCGCAGTGCGCTCGGCGCTGACCAGCGCGCGCGCTTGTCCGGATAGTCGACAGATCATCGCGCCAGATTCCACCCGCTCACCGTCGGCTGTGTTCCATTGGATATGCACCTGCGGGTCCATCCGGAGAAAGCACGCCTCGAACCAGGGAATGCCAGCAATCACAGCGCTTTCGCGACAGGTCAGTTCAGCCTGTGCGCGGGCACCGGCTGGAAGCAGCTCGGCAGTAGCGTCGCCGGAGCCGATATCCTCGGCAAAGGCGCGTTCGATATCGGCGGAAATCTGCTCAGCGGGAGGTGCGTCAAACAAGCGTACGGAACTCATCAGGCATCCGGAGCGGTAGAGTTTTCAGGCTGACTGAGACGAGTGACGATCGAACTCATGGCCCGGTCGAAGAGCGCATTGCCGGCCAGTATGGTGGCTTTGCCATCGGCTAACAGCACAGCCAACTCTTCCGGCGCGTAATCCGCCACTTTCAGGCCGCGGCGGTTGACGAACAGATAGCGACCGGTCATCGGGCTGATCCACGAAAGCTTAGCTCGCGCCATCGCCTGATCGATATGGCTGAATTCCAGCCAGGTACCCGGCTGCAAGGCCTGAACCTGCTGCCACTCGGGACTGTCGAGCGGCACCATCGCCGGCTCTGGGTGGCGGCTCTCTTCGCGGCCCGCGTCCTGCTCGACCACTGGCTGAATCGTATCGGGCATGCTCAGCATCGCGGCGTCTTCCGTAACAGAAGCTGCGAGGGATTCGTCGCCCGCTTCGCCGAGCTGTTGGCGGTAGTAGGCGTGTAACTGGCCTAGCAGCCGCTCGACGTCCTGTTCCTGAAAGGCCACGTTGGCCAGGCCGAGGCGCAAGGCGCGTTCGATACTAGGCAGCGTGTGGCGTAGCCGCTCCCGGTCTTCGGCACTCTTTATCGGGCGCGCGCTGGCGATGAAATCGTCGACAAAATGCAGTGCGCCGCGAAACTCGTTCGAGGCCTCGCCCTGGCGCAGCAAGGTCAGCACCAGATGGTTGGCCCAAGCGCGCGCGAGAATGCCGTGGACTAGCGGCGGCAGCTGATGCTGGCCGATCCGTTCGATGATTTCGCGCGCCGCGCGACGTCGCGCCAGTTCGAGCTTTTCGCGGCCTCGCGTAGATTCCGCCACGCGCTGCTCGGCCAGCTCCGACCGGCGCTTGTTGATGTCGTGGAACTGCTGCAAATCTGCCAACAGCCGTTCGAAGATGCTCATATCGTCATCGAATTCGTGCAGCAGCTTTTCGACGATAACTTTTACTTTTTCATACAGCCGGCGATCGCGGTCGGACTCGTCCGACCAACCCTTGGCCTGTTCGGCCAAACTGTCGAGCAGTCGGCGCGCGGGATGCTGGCGATGAGCGAACATCTTGCGGTCGAGAATCGCGGCTTTGAGATAGGGAATCTGCAGTCGCGCCAGCAGCACCTGCATCTCTGCCGGCAGGTTGCGGTCTTCCAGGATAAATTCGAACAGCATGCCGACCAGGTCGATGGTGTCTTCATCGATGGTGGCCACATGGCTGGGGCGCTCGCCACGGAGCGCGCCGATCTGATTGAGCAGCTGGGATTTGAGCTGCTGCACTTCGCGGCTCAGATCGGCCGCATCGCGTTCCGATCCGGTGGCGGCTTGAGGCAGCGGGCCGGCGCTGGCGATCTGATTCTGTAAAACGCTGAGTGCACCGAGCAGTTCGTGCGCCGATGGCAACGGTCCGGATGAAACCGTACCGGCGTTGCCTCCGTTGTTGGCAACCGCGCCGCCATAGCCAGGTGCTGAACCCGCCGATGCCGGCGCGCGACGGGCGCTGAAAAGGGCGTGCAGCGTCTGCAGCAAATCATTGGGGATGTCGCCGGATTCCGCGCCGGCTACCGTCCGCGCCACGGCGTCGTCATCCACCGATTTCGAAATGCTGACGCTGGCGGCGGCTGGCGTGCGGACGACGTGATGGTGCAGCTGCGGCAGCACGCCGGCCTCGACCAGCTCGGAGTTGATTTCCTGGTACAGCTCTTCCAAGGACGACAGCACGTAGCGATCGAAGAGCTTGTAGATGATCAGCTTGACGCGCATATCCGCCGTGAGTTCACGCAGCGCCTGGCGAAAGGCCTGGGACAGGATCGCCGGCGCCACCGGGTTGCTGGCGTCGTCGATCTTGTGACCGCCGCAGATCACCGACAGCCGCTGGTTCACCGCAAACAGGTCACGCGCGAGGCGCGAATCGTTTTTGCTGATCATGCTGGTGATGGCCAGCGATTCTTCCAGCTCGTTGTCGGCTACCAGCGTGAGTTCCGCGTTGCTGCTGACGCCTGACGAAGCCGCCGCCGATGAGGGAGATTTTGGATGGGTCAGCTCGCCCAGCTCGCGGTTGATGGTGGCCAGGAAGTTGCGCTCCACCAGCGGGCGGCGCTTGCGCACGTCGCGCATGCCGTCGAAGTAGTGCATCTGAGCGGCGTTGTTTTCCGCCTTTTCGGCCAGGTCGAAAAGGGCATCGTCCACGTGCTCGAAGGCATTGCCTACCCATTGCTGCAGCCGCCGATTGGCGATGCCGCGAACCGCGTTCAGCAGCTGGCCGACTCGCTCGCTGGAGGGATCCAGCCGCGGGCCGAGGTCGACTACTTTCGAGAGGTCACTGACTTCTTTCATCGCCACGCCTTGGAATTGCGACACGCGGTGAGAGTCAAATGGCCCGCACGAGCCTGACAATAAGCGAGGCCGAAGGGCATGTCATGCATATTTATATTAGAACCGAGAACTGCGACACAAACGGTTCAGGCAGCCGCCGGAAAGTCAGTCAGCTGGGTAGTACCGATACCTTCTTCTGGCAGCATCACCGGAATACCGTCTTCGATGCGGTAGATCACCTTGCGATCTGTCGTGATCAGGGCCTCGGAAATTTTTTCGCGAACGGGCGCGCCGGCAACCGAATCGACCTTGCCGGCGGCAACGGCGACGTTGAGCGCATCGAGCTCACGCTTGCTCAGCGGCCGAACCGGAGTCTTGCTGACGGGGCAGCACAAAATATCGAGGAGACGCTTGTCCATGGCGGGTTAGCGGGGTGTGCCGGAGCAGTGGAAAGCAAGTACGATACCCGTTTTTGGACGGCCCGACCATGACATCGACAACCAAGCCGCTACGCGTTGGCGTGGTGATGGGTTCGCGCTCGGACTGGGAAACCATGCAGCATGCGGTTGGCGTGTTGGAAGAACTTGGCGTGCCGCACGAAGTGCGCGTGGTGTCGGCGCATCGCACCCCGGATCTGCTGTTTCGCTATGCCGAGGAGGCCGTTGGCCGTGGTTTGCACGTGATCATTGCCGGTGCCGGCGGCGCGGCGCATCTGCCGGGCATGCTGGCGGCAAAGACGCGGCTACCGGTGCTCGGCGTGCCGGTGCAGTCCAAGGCGCTCAGCGGCATGGACTCTCTGCTGTCGATCGCGCAGATGCCGGCAGGCATTCCGGTCGGAACTCTGGCGATTGGCCGCGCGGGTGCGGTCAACGCGGGCCTGCTGGCCGTTTCCATGCTGGCCCTGCACGACGGCGAACTCGCTGCGGCGCTCGATGCCTGGCGCGCCAAGCAAACGCAGGCGGTGCTCGATCAGCCGGACCCGCGGCCATGAGCGATCGTAAGCAGCCGGTGCTTGGCGTGCTGGGCGGTGGCCAACTGGCTCGCATGCTTTCGCTCGCCGCGTCGCCGCTGGGCATCAAGACGCTGGTCGTTGACGGCGCCGGCGATGTCTGTGCAGGGCAGGTCGCACCACTGGTCGTTGCCGAATGGACTGACTACGCCTCGCTGGAAGCGTTCGCCGGCCAGGTCGACGCCGTCACCTTCGATTTCGAAAACGTCCCCGCGGAAACGGCGCGCCGTCTAGCCGAAAAGGTGGCCGTGCATCCCTCGCCAAAGGCGCTGGCGACCGCGCAGGATCGCCTTGCTGAAAAGACCCTCTTTCGTGAATGCGGCCTTCCCACGCCGGAATTTATGGCGGTCGATACGCGCGAGGATCTCGCCCGGGCGCTGACGGCCATCGGTGCACCGGCCATCCTCAAGACGCGTCGGCTCGGCTATGACGGCAAGGGCCAGTTCCGACTCAAGACAGTCGACGACGCCGATGCGGCGTGGGCTGCATTGGGTGAGCAGGCGGCAAAGCTTGGACTGATTCTGGAAGCGTTTGTGCCGTTCGAGCGAGAGCTGTCGGTGATCGCCGTACGCGGCCGCGATGGTGAGTTCCGCACCTGGCCGCTGACGCAGAACTGGCATGTCGACGGCGTGCTGTCGATGAGCTTGGCGCCGGCCCCGGCGATCGACGAGCTGCAGCCGCGTGCCACCGCGCTGGCGAAAACGCTGGCCGAGCGGCTGGACTACGTCGGCGTCTTCGCGCTCGAGCTGTTCGTCAAAGACGGTGATCTTCTCGGCAACGAAATGGCGCCGCGGGTGCACAACTCCGGTCACTGGACCATCGAAGGCGCGCATACGAGCCAGTTCGAGAACCACGTGCGCGCCGTGCTTGGTCTGCCACTAGGCGACACCGGTGCACGTGGCGTGTCGACGATGTTCAATTGGATCGGCGATCTGCCTGACGCCGCGCCCGTTTTGCGCGCCATCGACGGGCACTGGCACGACTACGGCAAGCAGGCACGGCCGGGACGCAAAGTTGGTCACGCCACGCTGTGCGCGCCCGATGCGAAAGAACTGGTTACGCGATTGGCGGAGCTGGCCGATGCGCTCGGTCGTGGCGAGCAGGCGGGCCCGGTGGTGAAAGCGCTCCGCTGAGCCCGGGTTCCACATAATTTGCGCCACGAAAAACGGAGCCGCATGGGCTCCGTTTTCTTTATAACGCTTTTTTACTGATAATCAGGCTAGATTGCTGGCCGCAAATTCCCAGTTCACCAGATTCCAGAACGCTTCCACGTATTTCGGGCGAGCGTTGCGGTAATCGATGTAGTACGCGTGTTCCCACACGTCGGTGGTGAACAGCGGCTTGTCGCTTCCGGTGATCGGCGTGGCCGCGTTCGAGGTGTTGACGATGCCGAGCGAACCGTCGGGGCGCTGCACCAGCCAGGTCCAGCCCGAGCCGAAGTTGCCTGCGGCCGATTTGCTGAACTCTTCCTTGAACTTGTCGAACGAGCCGAAGGCCTTGTCGATCGCGTCGGCAAGCTTGCCGGTCGGCGCACCGCCGCCCTTGGGGCTCATCGAATTCCAGTAGAACGTGTGGTTCCAGATCTGCGCCGCGTTGTTGAACACGCCGCCGGAGGATTTCTTGATGATGTCCTCTAGCTTCGCATCGGCGAACTCAGTGCCTTCGATCAGCTTATTGAGGTTGGTGACATACGCCTGGTGATGCTTGCCGTAGTGATATTCCAGCGTTTCAGCCGAGATGTTCGGCTCCAGCGCGTTCTTTTCGTACGGAAGCGGGGGCAATTCGATCGCCATGGTGTGGCTCCTTAGCGGTGGCTGGGGGAGGTTTGGCCGGCCCAGCGGGCAGCGGCCATCGGGTGACTGATACAATACCGATCTGCCTGCATTGTAAAGATGAAACGTCGACCTATGGATATCAACGAGCGAATTCGCGCCATTCTCGCCGAGCATCCCATCGTGCTTTTCATGAAAGGCACCCCGCAGTTTCCCATGTGCGGCTTCTCCAGCCGTGCGGCGAAAGCGCTCACCGATGCGGGCGCGGATTTTCATGCGGTGAATATTTTGGCCGACCCGCAACTGCGCTCGGGCCTGCCGCACTTCGCCAACTGGCCGACCTACCCGCAGCTGTTCATTCAAGGTGAGCTGATCGGCGGCTGCGATATTGTCGAAGACCTGAATGCCGCCGGTGAGCTGGCACGTATGGCCAACGACGTGGCCGGGATAGCGAATTAATGACGCTGCCGGTTTCCCGATTGCCGACCGAGTGGACCCCGGCCGCCGACTCGTTGCGCGATCGCGTGGTGCTGGTCACTGGCGCTTACGGTGGGCTGGGCGCAGCGGTTTCGCGCGCTGCCACACGCGCAGGCGCCACGGTGGTGCTGACGGGCAAGCGCAAGCGTCAGCTCGAGCAGCTGTATGACGCGATGCTCGCCGAAGGTTTGAGCGAGCCGGTGATCCATCCGCTCGATATGGAAACGGCCACGCCGCGCGACTACGAAAATCTGGCCGAAGGGCTGGAGCGCGATTTTGGCCGGCTCGACGGTATCGTGCACGCCGCGGCAAGTTTTGCCGGGCTCAGCCCAATCGCCATGCACAAGCCGGACGACTGGCTGCGCGCCCTGCACGTCAATGTTCAGCAGCGCGTCGCGTCCCGACGCCAGCAGTTCCTCGACGGTCTTTCGCAGCGTGCCGTAGTAGTGACCGTGGACCTG
>CAIKJM010000132.1 GCA_903827735.1 uncultured Rhodanobacter sp.
AACCTCTGAGCCGCCGTTCAGCGGGGAAAAGGAAAAGAGCTCCCTCTTCGGAGCCCTTTGCGATTCTTCTGCTGTAAACACCGAAGCTTATGTGGTTTCAAAAAATTGAAGAGCAGACGCCCGACGCTTTTCACCAGATGGAAAAGTCTATTTTGACCCTGGTGTCCGTTGACCCTGGTTGCCGGACTCTGTGCGAATGCAGCGTGGAATTGATGATCCGAGGCTAATGGGGTCAGATTCACCTCCTCGGCTGAATTAAGTGAACCTGACCCTATTCTTGAAGACCGAGGGCTCCTCACGGCTTGGGATTAACCTCGGCTACCACACGCATGGGCGAATTTAGCAACGAATGTTCGTCGCGCACGAAGACCACGCGCGTAGCCCCATTGGCACAGTTGCGCCGGGCGATAGCGGCCAGGTGTTGCGGCTGGCTGAGCTCCAGCACCATGCTCCTACTGCCCAAGACACTGTTCGTTTCGCGTATGGTCGGTGTACGTTGAGCGTTACAATCGATCGCAAACCCGCTGTTGCCGTATACGTGGACCGGCGGTTGGGAGCGGAGACCCGGACTGCTCCCGGCGTGCGCGATGGTAGCGGTCAGCGCGATGGCTAAGCTGAAAAATTTGACGTTCATAACAATTCCTCGCTGAAGTTGTTTGAATGACTGGGTTCGGAAGGCCCGGATGCAGATCGAATCGGCGCTACGAATAACGATGTGCGGATACCGCTGATTCGGCTCGTCAAAGATGAAAAGTGTGATGTCCGCCCTGCTATCCGGCTGATGCCGCCGCGAATCGCGTCGACGCAGTCAGATTCACGCCGATCACATTGCAATGCTTGATGCTCCGGTGCTGAATTAGTTGGAATGGCGCTGGGAAATGCTTAGGAAGTTGTTGGGGGCCATATCTGCCACGAGATATCTCTTTGATTTGACTGGCTATGCAGTTGAACGCCGCATAGCGGCATTCGGGGCGTCACGATGATGGAAAGCGAAAATCCAGCTGGATGGATCGTTTTCGACACGGTGGAAATTGATCTCGCCGGACGACGACTATTCGTGGCTGGTAAAGTCATGCCGCTCGAGCCGAAGGCATTCGACGTTCTTGCCTTGCTCGCACGGAATGCGGGCCGCGCTGTCACCCGGAATGAAATCCTTGATGCGGTTTGGGGTCATCGCCATGTGACACCCGGCGTACTAAATCGCGTCGTCACGCTGCTCCGGCAGGCGCTAGGCGAGCGCGTTGAAGATCAGCACTATGTGCATACGCTGCATGGCATCGGCTACCGTTTCGATGCAGAAGCTCGCCGGCTGGATGCGCGACCCGTCTTGTCCGCGGCGAACGCCGGTGCCAACACCTCGGAGTCGATTGTTCCCGCATTGGTGGCGGCGCCCGGATTGAATGAGGCAGTCCTGCTCTCGGTCGCCACGACACCTGCAACTGATGAAAAGTCTGCGGAACCGCTAATACCGACGACGTCGCCTGCCAGCTTGTCATCCATTGCGCTTGCGGCGCCTGCGCTGAGGCGTACACGCCTTCGCACAGCCGTGGTTGCCTGCATGCTGCTTGCGATGGTTGCCGGTCTGCTGGGGCTGCGTCATGCGCTGACATCCGTGCCTGCGCCTTCACCCGTCCTCGTCGTGTTGCCGTTACGCGTGGTCGGTGCAAACAGCAACGAGACGGCTTTTGCCGATGGTCTGAGCGAGGATTTAACGACCCGGCTCGCAGATGTCGATGGCTTGCGCCTAATTTCCAGCGCGTCGGCGATGCGGGCGCAACAGGGGGGCTTCGACGCCAAGCAGCTGACTGAACGCCTGCATGTCACTCACGCTATCGAAGGCAGCTTGAACGAGTCCGGTGATCAGCTGCACATCAGCCTGCGCCTGATCGAAACGCCGTCGGGTCGTACGCTGTGGACACAAGACTACGACCGCAAGTTTGCCGACGTATTCGCGCTGCAGCAGGAGATTGCGCAAGCCGTGACGTCTGCGCTGGCTTTGCACATTGACATCGCAAATACCGGTGCCAAAACCGTCGATCCGCAGGTGTTTCGCGAATACCTAGAATTGCGCCACGTGTTTCTTACGCAGAGCGATTCAGCAGCTACTACCGCGGCGGAAACTAAACTGAATGCGCTGGCCGCGCGCACGCCGGATTTTGCGCCCGTGCATGGCATGCTTGCGGCAAATCTTGCATCCGGCTTCGAGGACGATGGCAGGGACAACGATGCGCTGCACGAGGCGCGGCATGCGCTTGATCTCGATCCCGGCGATACCTTTGCCCATGCGGCCTTGGGGATGGTCGCTTCACACAACCACGACTGGGGCACGGTAAAGAAAGAATACGATGCCGCGCTCGCGCGGTCCCCTAACGATCAGATCATGCGTAACATTATCGGAATGTGGCTGGGCAGACTCGGCTATCGCGAACAGGCTCTGTCCGAATTCGAATCCAACTACTCGTCCGACCCGCTCAGCTACTGGGCCACCTACAATCTTGCCACCGCGCTGGATACGCTGGGTCGTCACGACGAAGCCAGGCATTATCTGGATTTGCTACCGAGCCTCGAACCACAAACCCAATGGCGCACGGTAACCACGCGCTGGCGTAACGCCGTCTGGCGCCACGACTACACCGCTGCACGCAATTTCGTTGGGCAGATGTCCAGTTTGTCCAGACTGCCCGGCGAGAAAGACGAACAAGCTGAGTATGCGTATGCTGCCGTTGCGTATGCTGCTGTCACCGAAGCATTGCTCGATGCCGCACGCTGGCCGAAAGCCGAGGCTGCGATCGCCGCATTAGATGCCAAGATCGGTGGCGTGAGCCCCGTGCGGCTATTCGCACCACAATTGAACGCCGCGCCACTACTCGCCAGCTTCGAGCCCGGCGACCAGCAACCCGACGGCAAGATCGTGTGGACGGCCGATTTCAATACCTTGCACCGCACCCCGGAATTCGAGGCTTTTGTGCAACGCATGCATTTCATCGATTTTTGGCGCAGCAACGGCTGGCCGCCACAATGCAAACCCCAAGGCGATGGCGCGCGCTGCGACTGAGCTGGTGTCGCGCTCCGCACTTTCCCGTTTCTCGGGCAGCTGGCGAAACGGCAGAGAATGAGATCACCTCACGCCGACCACGGGTTTCTGACGATGCCGCGTTGTCGAACTACCTGGGCCTCAGAGGGCCGGCGACCTTGTAAGCAGTGAAGATGATGCTGGATCGAAATGCTTGCGCGCTGCTCAGACCGGGCTCCGTGTCACGCCAAGCACGTCCGGAGTTCATACGATCAAATAGCCGTCCAGACGGCTGCTATTAACGGGCACCGGTGCAGTTAGCGCCGCCATAGTCTCGTCAAGTGAACCTGACCCCGTTTTTCATTCGTCCATTAGTAAAGTCGACTCTGACCCCGGTTTCCGAACTTATTCCCGACACCTCTTTACCAGGTAAAAGGTCTGCGCTAACCCCTGTCTCTCGGAAACATGGCTCGCCATTTCACATCCAGTGAAATGCGCGATTCTAGTGAACGTGCGAATTACCGAGCTCTGCTTAGAACGGCACCCCATCCATACATCCCATGTCTCCCGCGTAAAAGGCGCGTGTCGCCGCATCGGCCTTGTGCTGACTGGAGAAAACGAATGACCCCGCATATACCAACGGCCGCTCGGCAGGTGCGCCTCCCAGCAGAAGGCATTGCGCAGCGGCCTCGGCTTGTGTTTTCAGGAGTGTGAGCTGGCTGGCTGCCGTGAGCGCAATGAAGCTGCCAGCTGCGAAGTTTCCCCCGGCAACCGATAGCTCACCCGACAAGACGTAGATGCCAAACTCCTGCGCTGAATCAAGCGCCACATCAATCGGCGTGCCGGATGTCAGGCTGATATCCATCAACAGCGCTTTTGTTTGTAGCTCGACCGGGCCGGGGGCGTCGAATAATGGATGCGTTCCGGCGACCAGTCGCAGAAATGCGTTAGCTTGGGTCGTTTCAGGCACGGCCGTGGGTGGCACGGCGCGATAAGATGGAGCGCAGTCCTCCAATGCCTTGGGCAGCCGTGTCCATAATTGCACCGCGTGAAAATTGGCCGGCGCATTGTCTCCAAAGCCAATACGCTCGGCGTGCAACATGCCCCGACCGGCCGTCAGCCATTGCGCGCCGCCGCTCAACGCCGTTCCACGGTGGCCCAGTGAGTCGCGATGCTCGTTGCAGCCCTCCATCAAATAGGTGATGACTTCGATACCCGCGTGGGGATGTGCGGCAAGGTTCTGCCGCGGTGTCGGCATGGGCCCAACGTGATCGAAAAACACAAAAGGACCGACTGCCTCGATCTGGCTGCCGGGCAAAACGCGCTGCACGGTCATGCTTGGGCCCAGGCGTGCGCTGTGTGCCTTCCAGGCGAGTTTGACACCGGCCTGATCTTGCTTCTCGGAAATGGACATGAATTTACCTTCTCTGTATCTACCTACGTGGCCTCGATGCGTTCGAGGGGCATACGGGGACGTTGCCGTTGCCTTTAACCGTGATCAGCAGGACGCCTGCCGAATCGGTGGCCGCCGGTACGCGGTCGATCCCGCGCTCCGCGCGGGACCAACCCGCGCATTACGATAAAGCAGCGGCATTACTCAGCCTGAAAACAGTGCGTTCCCGTCGGGAAGGCATACGGCGCAAGTGGGACACCCTGAGCCGTGAAGCCCACGGCCGATGTCGGCGAGGTGGACGGCAGCCGGAAGTCGTCTGCATCGGCGTTCTGAAAGAGGGGGTCGCCGATCACGCTGTGCACATCCGCATGCGTCGCCGAAGGACTGCCGAACGCTAACGTATTGGCTTTGGTCAATTGGAGACCCATCACGTTGTAATCCAATACGCCTGGATTGGGGTCGATGTAGCCGTTCGTATTGGTATTGGCGTCGGCGCCCGCACCCAACGCCCTGTAAACAATGTTATGCGTGATTGAAAAATGGGTAACTGTCTTATCGTCCAGCAATGTTTCGACGCCGTATTCGGAAGCGCTGGACAACGGGATGGCCGAGTCGTTGACAAAAAGCACCATGGATGAAAGCGACCTTGTGGGCGCTCCGCTGACCGAGCCGTTGACTAATGTGACGGCAACGCGATGCGATTGCTGGGGTTTGGCTGCGGTACCGAAAACATATTGAGTAATGGGTCCGGGCATGCCCGCCTGGCCGGTAACTACGCTGGCTGATCCAATCAGTTTTCCATCGATAGCTACCGTGATGGACGGCTCGACGGAATCCGTGGTGGTACCGGATGCTTGAACGATCAAACGGTCAGTGCATTGGCCGCGAGTGAAATAGGCGGGGAGCAAATCGATATAAACCGTGCCGCTGTTCGGCATCGCGCCGGTTGCCGGCACGGTTCCTAAAACCCCGCGATCGTACATGGGCTGGGACTGAAGAATGGAGACGTTGTTATCCGCCACATTGCTGGTGCAACCGTGGCATAGCAAAATGCCCTGGCTGTTATTAAGGACGACATTTTTCTGTATCAAGACGTTGCTGACGTGGTCGTCCATGTAGATGCCACGATTTTGACCGACGTTGTAATTACCCACTCCATCGCGACCGAGGCCGCCGGTGCTTTCAATGCGATTTCCGCTAATCGTCGAATTCAGGCCGACATAATTTGCGGTGCCTGCATCGGCATAGATCGCCGCCGAATCGTCGGTCTGTTGACTGGTGTTAAGCAGGACATTGTTCGATACGAGCACATCCGTCAGCGAACCGAGCGAGTCAGGCGACAGATTAATGCCCCATCGACCGACGCCATCCACATCGTTGGCGTCGATCACATCGTATGCGCTTTGCTGCACGACGATGCCGGCGCTACCGGCGTTGATGCGGCCCAAGTGAGTCAACACGTTACGCGACACGGTGACGTAATCACTGTGACTTTTCACGATAATGCCAGTGCCGCCCAGCTGGTCGAACTGATTGTTCATGATTAAATTCTTTGGGGAATTGATCAAATCGATGCCGTTACCGACACTCAAAAATCGGCTGTTGGCGATATTGCTGTTCGTCATGTTGGACGCGATGATGGCTGCTATGGGCATCGGGTTGTAGGCGAAGCCCGAGTAGTCTGTATAGCCAGCGCGCGGCGAATTGGTATCGCTGAAAGTCAGACCGATCAGAGTGAATTTATCCACGCTGTCGATGGATATCAAAGTATCCAGATTGGCCGCAACAACGTTATTTTTGTTCTCAAATGCCACCTTGGATTCTTGGCCGCCGACGAATCCTGGTTCCGGCTTGATATATACTTTTTTCAGTGCTGGATCGTAAGCAAATTGGCCAAAACCTTGAAGGTCTTCCGGGTCTGCGAGGACACGCCAGCTGCCGCCAGCCGGTGCGGACGCGTTGCCCGTGAAACTCAACGTGTTATTGGTGGCGTCGTAGCCGCTAGCGATGACAAATTGGTCGGTGTAGCGCGCGCTATCCATGATTTGGATGATGGCGCCCGGCTTTTTCGCGGAAGCCGTCAGATCGGCCGCAAACACATTGAAAGTTTTGGCTTTGGCGGGAAGCGCTATGGAGCCGTTGATCAAGCGCCAGCCGGTAACATACGGCCTGCGAATATCCAGACCGATGGATGCGGGCAATTGACGCTCACCGTCGATGCGCAGATCCACCCCGACCGGCAAATCGGCCGACGCCACGTATTCGCCGCCGCCGGCTGCAACCCACCCCGTGATGGGAAAACCTCCGCTGATCACCGATTCGCCCGCCACCCCTTCCCAGATTTCGCCCGAATCGTTGGCGTTGAACGTGAGCGGCTGACTGAGATAATACGTTCCGGGTTCTAGAATGACCGACTTGGTGGTCGATGACGCCCGTATTGCTTGCTGCGCTCTCGCCGGGGACGCAAACGGGTGATCAAAAGTACCGTCATTGGTATCGCTGCCATGCGGAGAGACGTATATCGGCAACTCCGATGCGTAAACGAATGACGAAACGGCAAGCAGCACGCTGAATACCGCGAACCGAACAGCCAATTTGTTTGATTTTGAAAAGTGCTTCATAAATTCCCCGGGTTGAATATCAACGGCAGGCACTGGATGCCTGGATCGCTGTTCTGAATATGCTCGGCGCGTTAGAAATCGTGGTGGCAAACCGCGTCCTTTGGCGTGTGAACGCCTGCGTGGAAATCAGCTCGTCAACAATTTTTTTGACATCGCGTTGTCGATGCCGGTGCGAGTTGTGCTTCGGCGTGACGGATTGAGTGAATGTGGAGCGAGCACTGCCCGGGGTCGTCAT
>CAIKJM010000133.1 GCA_903827735.1 uncultured Rhodanobacter sp.
CGCGAGCTGCGCATCGAGGTCGACCTGGTCGCCGAGCTGTCGGTGATCAACCCGTTCGACTTTTTTCTCGAGCCGTACGCTGAAACCATTCCCTTCGAATACGACGCGGAACAGGGCGAGGAGCTGGCGCCATATCTGAAAAAGCTGCCGATGACGCCGCTGTTCGAGCGCTATCTGGCCAAGATTCCGCGCGAACCGCTGCGCAGCGTCGATTTTCTGGTGCTGATCAACCAGCTGGTGCAAGGCGACGTCAGCTATCTGATCCGCATGGAGCCCGGCGTGCAGACGCCGGAAGAAACCCTGGCCAACGGCTCGGGCTCGTGTCGCGATTCGGCATGGCTGCTGGTGCAGCTGCTGCGCCATCTCGGGCTTGCCGCGCGCTTCGTCTCCGGTTATCTGATCCAGCTGGTGCCGGACGTCAAATCGCTGGACGGCCCGTCGGGCACCGCGGTCGACTTTACCGATCTGCACGCCTGGTGCGAGGTCTATCTGCCCGGCGCGGGCTGGATCGGGCTTGACCCGACCTCGGGCCTGTTTGCCGGTGAAGGGCATATCCCGCTGGCCGCCACGCCGGAGCCCTCTTCGGCCGCGCCGATCAGCGGCGGCGTCGACGAGAGCGAGGTCGAGTTCGAACACATCATGCGGATCGAGCGCGTGTGGGAAGCCCCGCGCGTCACCAAGCCGTATACCGAAGAGCAGTGGCAGACGATCGAAACGCTCGGCCATCGCATCGACGAGGATCTGGAAGCGCTCGACGTGCGCCTGACCATGGGCGGCGAACCGACCTTCGTGGCGATGGACGACCCCGACGGCGCCGAATGGAACATCGCCGCGCTGGGCCCGACGAAGCGCAAGCTGGCCGGCGAACTGTTCCACAAGCTGCGCGACAAGTACGCGCCGCACGGCCTGGTGCATTTCGGCCAGGGCAAGTGGTATCCGGGCGAGCAGCTGCCGCGCTGGTCGCTCAACTGCTTCTGGCGCCGCGACGGCGAGCCGCTGTGGAGCGACCCCTCGCTGCATGCCGACGAGCGCAAGCCGGGCAGTGCCGATGCGGCGCTGGCCGAGCGCTTTCTGCAAGGCGTGGCAAAAACGCTGGGCATGCAGGCCGGTCACGTATTTCCCGCGTACGAAGATGCTTTCTACTATCTGTGGCGCGAGCGCCAGCTGCCGATCAACGTCGATCCGCACGATGCCAAGCTGGACGATGCGCTGGAGCGCAAGCGGCTGGCCAAGGTCTTCGGCCAGGGCCTGGATAAAGTTGTGGGCCACGTGCTGCCCGTGTCGCGCAACAGCGATGGCACGTGGAAAAGCGGCCAGTGGTATCTGCGCAGCGAGCATTGCTATCTGGTGCCCGGCGATTCGCCGCTCGGCTATCGCCTGCCGCTGGACTCGCAGCCGTGGGTGCGCAAGGTCGATTTCCCCTTCGTTATTCCACCCGATCCGTCGCGCCCGGTGATGCAGCTGCCCAGCGCCGACGCGCTGAAAAAACAGCTGCTGCCGATCGACGGCGGTGTGGCGCTGAACGGACATGTCACCACGACCGAAGACGCCGCGCCGGCGCCCGGCGAGTCGGCCGATAACATCGCCCGCCGCGCGCTGTGCGCCGAAGCGCGCGACGGCATCCTGTATCTGTTCATGCCACCGACCGACGAAGTGGACGACTACATCGCACTGGTCGCGGCGATCGAAGCGACTGCATCGGCACTGAAAACGCCGGTGATTCTGGAAGGCTACGAGCCGCCGCGCGATCCGCGCATCAACCAGTTTCGCGTCACGCCGGACCCGGGCGTGATCGAGGTGAACATCCATCCCTCCACCAGCTGGGACGAGCTGGTCGAGCGCACCACGCACCTGTACGACACGGCGCGCGAAACGCGATTGATCACCGAAAAGTTCATGCTCGACGGCCGCCACACCGGCACCGGCGGCGGCAACCA
>CAIKJM010000134.1 GCA_903827735.1 uncultured Rhodanobacter sp.
CCAGGCCAACGAATGGCGCGACATCGTCAGCCAGGTCACCGGCCAACGCGAGCTGCCCAGCGGCACCCTGCCCTACGACGGCGAAATCATCGGCGCGGTGCAGCGCTCCGATCCGCAGTCGATGCAGAACGATATTGTGGTCTGCGCCGCCGGCACGCTGCCTGCCGAGCTGGAAAAACTCTGGCGCACGTCCACGCCGGGCGGCTACCACATGGAATACGGCTACTCCTGCATGGGTTACGAGATTGCCGGCGGTCTAGGCGTCAAGATGGCCAAACCCGATCGCGAGGTGATCGTGATGCTGGGCGACGGCAGCTATCTGATGCTCAACGCCGAGATCGCCACGTCGGTGATGCTGGGCCTGAAGCTGATCATCGTGGTGCTGGACAATCGCGGCTACGGCTGCATCAACCGATTGCAGCAGGCCTGCGGCGGCGCCCCGTTCAACAATATGTGGGACGACTGCCTGCAAGGCATAGACGGCGTACCGGCCATCGACTTCGCCGCGCACGCGCGTGCCATGGGTGCCGACGCGGAACACGTGGGGAGTATTGCCGAGCTGGAGCAGGCACTGACGCGCGCACGCGCGGCCAAGCGGACCTACCTGATTTCCATCGATACCGACCACCGCCGCACCACCGAGCAGGGCGGCACGTGGTGGGAAGTGGCGGTGCCCGAAATCTCCACTCGTTCAACAGTGCTCGACGCGCGCCGCGATTACGAAACAGCCAAACAGCGGCAGCGGTCGATCACCGCGCCCGACCATTCAACGCAGGTGAAATCCGATGTCTAACCGTCTGGAAGTAAAGATCGGCATCAATCCGATCAGCTGGAGCAACGACGACCTGCCCTCGCTGGGCGGCGAAACGCCGTTGTCCACCGCCTTGAGCGAAGGCCGCGAGATCGGCTATCAGGGTTTCGAGCTGGGCAACAAGTTTCCCAAGGATCCCGCCGCGCTGCGCGATCTTATGGCCGGCTACCAGCTCGACGTGGTGTCCGGCTGGTATTCCGGCCGACTGGCCACGCGATCGGTGGAAGAGGAAATCGCGTCGGTGGAATCGCACCTCGATCTGCTGGCAAAGAACGGCTGCAAGGTGATGGTCTACGGCGAAGTGGCCAACGCCATCCAGGGCGAACGCAGCGTGCCGCTGTACAAGCGTCCGCGCTTCGACGACGAGTCGTTCAAGCGCTACGGCGAACGGCTGACCGCATTCGGCAAACATCTGCTGACGCGCGGCGTGCGGCTGGCCTACCACCACCATATGGGCGCCTATGTGGAATCGCCGGACGATATCGACCGCGTGATGGCCTACACCGGTGAGGATGTGGGGCTGCTGTTCGATTCCGGCCATGCGTATTTCGGCGGCGGCGACCCGCTGACGATTCTCGGCAAGCACATCGGCCGCGTCTGCCACGTGCACTGCAAAGATGTCAGGCCGTCGATCATTCGCCACGCGCGCAACCGCCAGTGGAGTTTTCTGGATTCGGTGTTGAACGGCGTGTTCACCGTACCCGGCGACGGCGCGATCGATTTTGCCGGCATCGTCGAACTGCTGCGTGAGAACCACTACAAGGGCTGGCTGATCGTCGAGGCGGAGCAGGATCCGGCCGTCGCGCCCAGCTACCAATACGCCAGCCTCGGCTACCGCACCTTGCGCGGGCTGGTCGACAACGTGCGTTCGAAGGAGGCCGCATGAGCCTGCTGGTCAAAGCCGCGCCCAAGGGGCGCGCCATCGTCAAGGTAACGCCGGAGTCGGCCGGCTGGAAGCACGTCGGTTTTGAAGGCGTGCGGGTCGGCGGCGGCGAGTCGCTGCATCTCGATCTGCCGCCCGATCGCGAGGGCTGCCTGGTAGTGCTGACCGGCAGTGTCGACGTCAGCGTCGGCAATGAAACCTGGAACGGACTCGGCGGCCGCGCCAGCGTGTTCGAGGATCGCTCCACCGATGCGGTGTATGCACCGCCCGGTTCGACCTTCGTCATCCATGCGCATGATGATGCCGAGCTGGCGCTGGCCAGCGCGCCGGCCACCGGTAAATATCCAGCGCGTCTGATCCCCGCTGCCAGCATGAAGCGCATGGTGCGCGGCCAGGGCAGCAACACGCGCTACGTCTGCGACGTTCTTCCAGAGACGGAAGACGCGGAATCGCTGCTGGTCGTCGAAGTGGTCACGCCGGCGGCCAACTCCTCCAGCTATCCGCCGCATAAGCACGACACCAACAACCTGCCGGTTGAGAGTTCGCTGGAAGAAACCTATTACCACCGCATCGATCCACCGCAGGGCTTTGCCTTCCAGCGCGTGTACACCGACGAGCGCGACCTCGACGAATCGATGGCCGTAGGCGATCACGACGTGGTGATGGTGCCGCGCGGGTATCACCCGGTGGTGATGCCGCACGGCTATCGCGGCTACTACCTGAACGTGATGGCCGGCCCGCATCGCGAATGGCATTTCAAGAACGATCCGGCCCACGACTGGCTGATGCCGCGCTGAGCGATTCGCGCGTCGACGCCAGCCCGATCCAACTTTTCGATTTATACGGAACCACCGACCATGTCTGCCCAACTCTCTCCCTCCCCCGCTCCGGTCAATATCGGCCACTACATCGGCGGCCGGCATCAGGCCGGCAAAGGTTCCACCGTATCCAGCTACAACCCGGCCACGGGTGATGTGATCGGCGCCGTCGCGCTGGCCGACGCGAAAGAAGTCGACCTTGCCGTGCAGTCGGCACTGGCGGCGTTTCCGGCCTGGTCGCAAACGCCGCCGCTGAAGCGTGCGCGCGTGATGTTCCGCTTTAAGGAGCTGCTCGAACGCGACATGGACAAGCTTGCCGCCGCCATCACGCGCGAACACGGCAAGGTCGTGTCCGATGCCAAGGGCGAACTGGTGCGCGGCCTGGAAGTGGTCGAATACGCCTGTGGCATTCCTGAACTGCTCAAGGGCGACTACACCGAGCAGATTGCCAACGGCATCGACGCCTGGACCATGCGCCAGGCACTGGGCGTGTGTGTCGGCATCACGCCGTTCAATTTCCCTGCGATGGTGCCGATGTGGATGTTTCCGATGGCGATCGCCTGCGGCAATACCTTTGTGCTGAAGCCGTCCGAGCGCGATCCCTCCACCGCGCTCCTGCTTGCCGAGCTGTTGACCGAAGCCGGCCTGCCCGACGGCGTGTTCAACGTTGTGCAGGGTGACAAGGGCGCGGTCGATGCGCTGCTCGATCACAAGGACGTGCGGGCCATCAGCTTTGTCGGCTCCACGCCGATCGCCGAATACATCTACGCGCGCGGCACGTCGCAGGGCAAGCGCGTGCAGGCGCTAGGCGGCGCGAAGAACCATATGATCGTGATGCCCGATGCGGACATGGATAAAACCGTCGACGCGCTGATGGGTGCCGGCTACGGCGCCGCGGGCGAGCGCTGCATGGCGATATCCGTCGTAGTCGCCGTAGGCGCCGCCACCGCCAACACGCTGGTGGAAAAGCTCGCACCCAAGGTCCGCGCCTTGCGCATTGGCGACGGCATGGACGACACCATCGAGATGGGGCCGGTCGTCACCAGCCAGCACCGCGACAAGATCACCGGTTATATCGATGACGGCGTAGCAGCC
>CAIKJM010000135.1 GCA_903827735.1 uncultured Rhodanobacter sp.
CAGGTATAATCGCCGCGTTGCGTATTGCGTTTGCCGCTTTGGAGCCACGTCTTGAAAACACGCCTGCTGGGTGCCGCCGTCCTGCTAGCACTGCTGGTTCTGTTCGTACCGATGCTTTTTTCCAGCAAGCCACCGGCTCCCGGCGGTGATCAGACAGTCAGCCTGGCGATTCCGCCCGCACCGGATCGCGACCTGCAGACCAAGACCATGAGCCTCAATCCCGACGCTGCCGTCGGTGGCGCTGGCACCGCGTCTTCTGCTTCCGCGCCGCAGGCGAGTAGTTCGAAGGTTGCAGCAAGCGGCCAGCTGCCGACCGTCAATATCGGCTCCAACCGGCCGCGCGATGTGGAAACCGACCCCTTGGCCGGCAAAAAGCCCGAGCCGACCACGGTCACTACGGGTTCCGGTGCCAGCGCGACCGAACCGGTGATCCCGATGCAGAACCGGGCTTCCGCCAGCGTACCGTCTGCGAAACAGGCTGCCGTGAACGCCGCGGCGCAAAAAGCACCGAAGACCGCGCTGGCGAACGACGTCGCTCCGGTCAGCGGGCGCGGCAGTTACAAGATCAACCTCAGCGCCTACGCCAGCGCCGCCGGCGCCGCCAACCTGCAGCGCCGCGTG
The DNA here is from genome assembly GCA_903827735.1 of uncultured Rhodanobacter sp. Classification (GTDB taxonomy): domain Bacteria; phylum Pseudomonadota; class Gammaproteobacteria; order Xanthomonadales; family Rhodanobacteraceae; genus Rhodanobacter. Next base: position 622 of record CAIKJM010000135.1, read on the forward strand.
CAGGCGCTGGGGTATCCGGTGAGTAGCCACGCGATCACCCAAGGTGGCCAGCCGCGGACGGTGGTTATTGCCGGGCCGTTTGAGACCCGCACCGCCGCCGAAGCGGCGCGCCTGAAGATCACCCAGTCTGTGCCGGGTGTGCCGGCGCGGCTGCAGCAGGATGCCAGCGAGGAAAACGCTACCGCCGTGGCGGCACCGGTTGCCGCTCCGGCGAGCAAAGCGGCTGTGGTTGCCGCTGTACCGACCGCGACCAAGTCCCGCGCGGGCGGCTTTGCCGTGCAGCTGGCGGCGATGAGCAACCAGGGCGACGCGACCGCACTGCGCGACAAGCTGCGCGGCGCCGGCTTCGACGGCTTCGTGGATTCGGTGCAGGCCGGGGGCAAACAGCTGTGGCGCGTGCGCGCCGGTCCGCAGACGCAGCGTGCCGATGCAGAGCGTATTCGGGATCAGATCAAGGCCAAACTCGGCATCGCAGGCAATATCGTCCCGGTTCCCTGAGCTTTGGCATTGCCGTTGCTTCGGGTGGTTGCAGTCAATTAATGCGTCATCAGCTCAGGTGAAGGGATGAACTGGACCGACTGCGTCATTCTTGGCGTGCTGGCTCTTTCGGTGTTGATTGGCCTGTTCCGCGGGCTGATCGCTGAAGTGCTGTCGCTGGTGATCTGGGTGGCGGCGTTCTGGGCTACCGCGCTTTTCGGCCCGATAGTGACGGCGCAGCTGGCCCATTCGATCAGTTCCGTGCCGCTGCGTACCTTCGTGGGCTACGGCGTCTGTTTTGTGGTGGTCCTGATACTTGGCGCGATCATTCGGTTCACGGTGAGGCGGTTGATCTGGAGCGCGGGCCTGTCCGGTGTCGACCGCCTGTTCGGCACGCTATTTGGATTTGTTCGTGGCGTGCTGATTGTGGCGGTGCTGGTGTTTTTGATCGACCTGACCGGTTTCACCAAGGAATCGTGGTGGCAACAGTCGACCCTAGCCCCGCAGTTTCAAGGCTTGGCTTCCTGGCTGGGGCAGGCGGTTCCGGCCAATATTCCGGCGAGCGTGCGCGATCACGTTCACCCCGAAGCGGTGCTCGATAAGATTCACCCGTCCGAAATGCTCGATCACATGCCCGACTTGTCCAAGCTGCCGCACGTCCCCACTTTCGGCTCGCCCCTGAGCCCCTCGACAGCACGCACAGCGTTACCGGCCCCCGCAACCAGCGTGGCCCCATCCTCTACGAATCACTGAAGCAGGCTACGACCATGTGCGGAATCATCGGTATCGTCGGTATCACCGAAGTTGCCTCGGCCCTTTACGACGGGCTGACCGTGTTGCAGCACCGCGGCCAGGACGCCGCCGGCATCGCCACCGTGGACGGTTCGCGCCTGCGCCTGCACAAGGGCAACGGGCTGGTGCGCGACGTGTTCGGCCAGGCGGCCATGGCCGAACTGCGCGGGCGCATCGGCATCGGCCACTGTCGCTATCCAACGGCGGGCTCCGAGGGTTCGTCGGAGGCGCAGCCGTTCTACGTCAACTCGCCCTACGGCATCGCCTTTGCGCACAACGGCAACCTGGTGAACACCGAATCGCTGCGCCGCGAGATGTTCGAGGACGATCGCCGGCACATCAACACCGATTCGGATTCTGAAGTGCTGCTCAACGTGCTGGCGCACGAGCTGCAGATCCAGGACCGCATGCGCCTGACGCCGGACCATATTTTTAAGGCCGTGGCCGGCGTGCACGCGCGCGCCAGCGGCGGCTATGCCTGCATCGCGCTGGTGCTTGGCTATGGCTTGGTCGCATTCCGTGATCCCCACGGCATCCGTCCGCTGGTGCTGGGTGAGCGCGTCACCGCTACCGGCACCGAATATGCCGTGGCGTCCGAATCGGTGGCGTTCGACGTGCTGGGCTTCAAGCGCGTGCGCGACATTCTGCCGGGTGAGGCAGTGATCATTACCGACGGCGGGCAGCTGCATTCGCGTCGTTGCTCCGAGGGCGCCGTGCATGCGCCGTGCATCTTCGAATACGTGTATCTGGCGCGACCCGATTCCATGATCGAAGACGTGTCGGTGTACAAGGCGCGCCTGCGCATGGGCGAAAAGCTGGCCGAAAAGATCCTGCGAGAGCGGCCCGATCACGGCATCGACGCGGTGATTCCGATTCCCGATACCGCGCGTACCGTCGCCAGCTCGCTGGCCGGTGCGCTGGGCGTGCCGTTCCGCGAGGGCTTCGTCAAGAACAGCTATATCGGTCGTACTTTCATCATGCCGGGGCAGGGCGAGCGCGTGAAATCGGTGCGCCGCAAGCTCAACGCGATCGATCTGGAATTCCGCAAGAAAAACGTGCTGTTGGTGGACGACTCGATCGTACGCGGCACCACCTCCAAGCAGATTATCCAAATGGCCCGCGATGCGGGCGCCAAGAGCGTGTATTTCGCCTCGGCCGCGCCGCCGGTGCGCTATCCCAACGTCTACGGGATCGATATGCCGTCGGTCTCAGAACTGGTCGCAGCCGGCCGCACCGAGAAGGAAGTGGAGCAGACGCTCGGTGCCGACTGGCTGATTTATCAGAACCTTGAGGATCTGATCTGGGCCGTGCAGGATGGCAACGAAGACCTCAAGCACTTCGATACCTCGTGCTTCTCCGGCGAATACGTGACCGGCCTGGACGATCGCTATCTCGAGCAGATTCAATTGCTGCGCTCGGACGACGCGAAGGCGGCGCGACGCATCGCCTGATGCGTCGCATCCTCTTCCGTCAGGGAGCGGATGCGACGGGCCGAAACTCCATGACCGATCTCCATACCGCTGCCAAGCGCTGCCTCGACGCGGCCGATCCGGCTGAAAAGCTCCGGCTAACGCGAGCCACCTGGGACGCGCTGTTGGCCGGTAAGCTGCGTGCGGACAATTCATCACCCCCGCCCGAGCCGATCGGCGCGCCGGGTCGTCCGGCCAAACCTCGGCTGGTCAACGCACGCCAGGTGCCACAGCGTGGGCTCGGCACTGCCGAAGGCCGTGCCGCGCTGGTGCATGCGGTAGCGCACATCGAATTCAACGCGATCAATCTGGCGTGGGACGCGGTGTACCGTTTTCGCGGCAAGCCCGATGCCTATTACCTCGACTGGGCCAGCTGCGCCAACGACGAGGCCCGGCATTTCGCCATGCTCTCCGGCCGGCTCGCCGAGCTGGATCACGTCTACGGCGACTTCGACGCGCACGACGGCCTGTGGGCGATGGCCGAGAAAACCGCGGATAACGACACGGCACGCATGGCGCTGGTGCCGCGCGTGCTCGAAGCGCGCGGGCTGGATGTGACGCCAGGGATGATCGAACGCCTGCGCCACCTCGGCGACACGCGCACGGTTGCCATTCTCGAAGTGATCCTGCGTGAGGAAGTCGCCCATGTCGCTGCCGGCACGCGCTGGTACCGCTATTGCTGCGAACGTGACGGCGTCGATCCCGCCGAGCATTTTTTTGAATTGCTGCGCGAATACATGGGCGTCAGCCTGCGCGGTCCGTTCAACCTGCCCGCGCGACGCGAGGCTGGTTTTGATGAGCATGAACTCGAGCAGCTGCTGGCGTTGATGCCGTAGCGCTGTCGCGCGTCGAACTGTCTGCCTGATACGCCAACGCTGCACTGCAGCTTTTGCCAGGCGCAGCGGGCGAGTACGTTCGAACAGTCGAATCGCCACATCGCAGGCACATGCGTGTTTGCGGGATCAACGCGTTTCACGACAAATCTCCCTTACGCATCGTGGAATCCAGCCATGCCAAAGTTTTTGATCGAGCGCGACATCCCCGGAGCGGGCCAGCTAAACGCCGCCGAGCTGAAAGGTATTTCGCAGACCTCCTGCGGTGTACTGCAGGCGATGGGTCCCAGTATCCAGTGGGTGCAGAGCTACGTGACGGACGACAAGATCTACTGCGTCTATATCGCGCCGGATGAGGCTACCGTGCGTGAACACGCCAGGCAGGGCGGTTTCCCGGCCAACAAGGTCACGCCGATCCACACCATCATCGACCCGGCCACGGCGGATTAAGGATTAAGCAGGAAACAGGGAAGCGGCGGCCATAAAAAAGCCGACGCAAGGCCGGCTTGATCATCGAATGTTTGGTCGGGGAGACAGGATTCGAACCTGCGACTTCTACGTCCCGAACGTAGCGCTCTACCAGGCTGAGCTACACCCCGTGGTAAGCCGCGTATCTTAATGGCGGTCGGCAACCTTGGCAACAGCCGCGGACACCCGGAGGACCGGGTCGCTTCGGAACGGGCGCTGCCTTCTGTTAATCTTGACGGCTGCCGCCGCGCGCGTTGCGCGGCATGCATTCCCTATTGTCAGCAGAGGATTTCATGGCGCTTACCCCGGCCCGCACCATGCCCGGCGTGCTCGAGCTGCTGCCGCTCGATCAGATCGCGTTTCAGCGCATGCTCGACGTGATCCGTCGCAACTACGAGCGCTTCGGCTTTCTGCCGATCGAAACCCCGGTGATCGAATACTCCGACGTGCTGCTCACCAAGACCGGCGGCGAGACCGAGCGGCAGGTGTACTTCGTGCAGTCCACCGGCGCGTTGAACGCGGCCGACAAGGAGGGCATGCCCGAGCTGGCGCTGCGCTTCGACCTCACCGTGCCGCTGGCGCGTTACGTGTCCGAGCACGAGCGCGAGTTGAGCTTTCCGTTTCGGCGTTACCAGATGCAGCGCGTGTACCGCGGAGAGCGCGCGCAGCGCGGTCGCTTCCGCGAGTTTTACCAGTGCGATATCGACGTGATCGGCAAGGACGCGCTGTCGGTACGTTACGACGCCGAGATTCCGGCGGTGATCTACAGCGTGTTCCGCGAACTGAACATCGGCGCGTTCACCATCCAGCTGAACAACCGCAAGCTGATGCGTGGCTATTTCGAGAGCTTGGGCATTGTCGATGGCGAGCAGCAGATGCTGGTGCTGCGCGAGGTGGACAAGCTGGACAAGCGCGGCGCCGATTACGTGCGCGATACGCTGACCGGCGAAGCTTTCGGACTGAATGCCGACGTCGTGCAGAAAATTCTCAACGTCGTGCAGGTGCGTTCCACCTCGCTAAAAAATGCCCTCGAGCATCTGGATGCGCTGGGCGCCGGACCGGAAGCGTTGGAGGAAGGGCGCGCGGAGCTGAAAGAGGTGCTGGGCCTGATTCACGCCTTCGGCGTGCCCGAGACGCATTACGCGCTCAATTTTTCGATCATGCGCGGTCTCGACTACTACACCGGTACCGTCTACGAAACCACGCTCAACGAGTATCCACAAATCGGTTCGATCTGCTCGGGCGGCCGCTATGAAAATCTGGCCGGCCAGTACACCAAGTCGCACCTGCCGGGCGTCGGCATTTCGATTGGACTGACGCGGCTCTACTGGCAGCTGCGCGACGCCGGTTTGATCAATACCGCCAAGAGCACGGTCGATGTGCTGGTGACGCAGATGGACGAGGCGCAGCTGCCGGCCTATCTCGCGCTAGCGGGCGAGCTTCGCGCCGCGGGCATTGCCACCGAAGTGGTGCTGGAAGGTGGCAAGCTCGGAAAGCAGTTCAAGTACGCCGACCGCGCCGGCATTCGCTTCGTGATCGTGCTGGGCGAGGACGAAATCGCCAAGGGCGTGGTGACGGTGAAGGATCTGCGCCGCGAAGACCAGTTCGAGGTGGCGCGCAGCGAGTTGGTAAAAACGCTGCGGGTGGAGCTGGAGCAGGCCGCAGCGATGGGCTGAGTTCGCTTCCGTTCGAAAGAAAAGAGCAGAGCTTTGCAACAGCAGCATCGTAGGTTGGGGTGAGCAAAGCGAACCCCAACGCTTCGAGGATGCCGAGGTATTTGTTGGGGTTTGCTTCGCTCACCCCAACCTACGTGCCCCGCTCGCCACGAGCTGCCCCAGCACCCAATGATTCAAGCATTTCAACGAGGCGACCTTGAGCCACTCCGACACCATTCTACTTGATGGCAACCATCTCACTCGCGCGCAGCTGGTTGCCGTGGCGCGTTCCGGCAGCAAGGTGTCGCTCGATCCCTCGGGCCTAAAGCGCGTGCAGCACGCGGCTGATTTTCTGGCCGAAAAAGTCAGCTGCGGTGAACCGACCTACGGCGTCACGACCGGCTTCGGCAGCAATGCCGACAAGCTGCTCGGCGCGCATCGTCTGCGCGACGAGTTGCCGGGAGGCAACCCGCATGAGACCGAAGGCACGCTGCTGGAAGAGTTGCAGCACAACCTGATCATCACCCACGCGGTTTGCGTGGGTAAGCCGTTCAGCGAGGAAGTGGTGCGAGCGATGCTGCTGATCCGCATCAACACGCTGATGCGCGGTCATTCGGGCATTCGGGTCAGCACGCTGGAAGCGCTAACCGCGATGCTTAACGCCGGCGTGGTGCCGGTGGTGCCAGAAAAAGGTTCGGTCGGTGCGAGCGGTGACCTGGCCCCACTGTCGCATCTGGCGATCGTGCTGCTGGGCGGTGGCGAGGCGTTTTACCAGGGCGAACGCATGTCGGGCGCCGAGGCGCTGAAGCGCGCCGGGCTGTCGCCGATTCGCCTGTCCTTCAAGGAGGGTCTTGCGCTCAACAACGGCACCGCGCAGATGCTGGCAACCGCCGCGCTGGCGTTGGACACGCTGGAGCAATTGCTCGATACCGCCGATCTTGCGGCGTCGATGACGCTCGACGCATTCGCCGGCCGCAGTGGGGCATTGCGACCGGAAGTGCACGCGCTGCGCCCGCATCCGGGGCAGGTGGAGACCGCGGCCAACGTGCGCGAACTGCTGGTCGGCTCCACGCTGGTCGATATCCCGTATCACCTGGTGCCGCGCTTCAAATCATGGAGCGCCGAAGCCTGGAGCGAGCCGGACGACCAGGCGCTAAGCTTCGATATCGGCTGGGACTGGGTGCCGGCCAACCAGCGGCACGGTCGCGAGGCCTTCTACAGCCGTTTTCTACCGTTCAAGGGCGGTAAAAAGCATCAGCCGCAGGACGCCTACAGCCTGCGCTGCATGCCGCAGGTGCACGGCGCCGTGCGCGATGCGTGGGCGCAGGCGTGTCGTGTAATCGATATCGAATTGAACTCGGTCACCGACAACCCGCTGATCTTCCCCGATGCGGAAGATGCGCAGTTCATCGAGGATCAGGTGATTTCGGCCGGCCACTTCCACGGCATGCCGCTGGCGCTGGCAATGAGCTACGTCAAGGCGGCGATTCCCGTGCTGGCGTCGATTTCCGAGCGGCGGCTCAACAAGCTGGTCGATCCGGCCACCAACGACGGCCTGCCTGCGTTTCTGACCGGCAACGAGGACGGCACCGATTCCGGCTTCATGATCGTGCAGTACACGGCAGCGGCTCTGGTCAACGATCTGGCCACGCGTGCGCACCCGGCCAGCGTGTATTCGATACCAACCAGTTCGAATGCCGAAGACCATGTCTCGATGGGCGCCAACGAAGCGCGCCACGTGCTGGAAATGACCGAAGACCTCAGCCACGTACTGGCCCTGGAAATCTACACCGCCGCGCAGGCGCTCGATTTTCGTCAGGCCATGCTGAACGCTGCGCGCCGGCTGGCCGGACGCGCCGGCTGGCAGGCGATTTCGGAAAAGATTGCCAATGCGCCGCGCGAAGGTCACGCACACTACCCGCAGTTTGTGGCCGAGGTGCAGCAGCTCACGTTCGCGCTGGCCGAGGTGGGTGATTTCCACGCGGGAACGCGCGTGCGCGAGGCCCATGCCGTGCTGCGTCAACATATCGATTTTATGCATCGCGATCGTGCGATGGATGGCGAGGTACGCACCGTGTGCGAGCTGGTCCAGCAAGGCGCGTTTCGTCGATCGCACTGAATCCCTACTGCGGAGTTTTACCATGAGCCTTATCCAGACCCCGGTGTCCTACGGCGAGCTGATCGACAAGATCACCATTCTCGAAATCAAGTCGCGCCGCATCACCGACGACGCCAAACTGGCCAACGTACGCAACGAGCTGGACATGCTCAACGCGACGTGGGCGAACGACTCGGCGTCACAGATCGATATTGCCGACGAGCGCGAGCGCCTGCACACGGTCAACGAGACGCTGTGGGATATCGAGGACGCGATCCGCATGAAGGAGCGTGCGCAGGCCTTCGATCAGGAGTTCATCGAGCTGGCGCGCGCCGTGTATTTCCGCAACGACGAGCGCGCCGCGTTCAAGCGCGAGATCAATCTCAAGCTGGGTTCGGAGCTGGTCGAAGAAAAGTCGTACCAGGATTACCGCGCGGTCTAACGGCTTATCCGCGCCGCGCCATTAGCGTAGGCCGAGGTAGAGTGCGGCGGCATCGAAGCGCTCGATCACATCGTCCACGCTGATCAGGTCCATCACGCCGGGCCGCTCGATCTTGCTACCCCAGGCCAGTTCGCTGGCGGGTTTGCCGAAGTATTTTTGCGCCGCCGCGTCGTATCTGTCGACGCACCAGCGCCGGTCCGAATACGGGCCGGAGCGGTCCGGATTGCTCGCAGCATGCAGGCCGAGCACCTTCGTGCCGACCGCGTTGGCCATATGCATCGGGCCGGAGTCCGGGGTCAGCACCAGCTGCGCCCGAGCCAGCATGGCCATCAGACGTTTGAGCGTGTCTTTGCTGGTCAGGTCCAGCGGCGTGCGTTGACAAGCGGCCAGCACGGCGTCGGCCATCGCACGTTCACCGGATGACGGGCCGCCGATCAGGGCCACACGCCAGCCGCGCCCGGCGGCGTAGTCCATGACGGCGGCATAGCGCTCGGGCCGCCAGTTGCGCAGTGCGTGGCTCGAGGTCGGGCTGACCAGCAGCGTCGGCGTGTCGCCGGGCAATGCCTCAGCCGCCCAGGCGTGCGCCTCGTCCGGTACGGGAATATCCCAGCGCACCTGCGTCTGCTTCAGGCCCAGTGGCTCGACGAAGCTGCCCAGTGCATCAAGCACATGCTCGCCGCTGCGCGCCGGGATGCGCCGATTGATCACCAGGCCGTGCAGATCTTTCGAACGCGCAGCGTCGTAGCCAATCCGCTGCGTCGCCTTGATTCCCAGGCTCAGCAGGTTGGATCGCATCGCCACCTGCATCTGCAGCAGTGCATCGAAATGCCGGCCGCGCAATACACGATGGACCTCGCGCATACCCGCCCAGCCCGCGCTTTTGTCGAACGTGACGAACGCCACGCCGGGCAGGTCGCCAACCAGCTTGCGCTCGAGCTTGCCGATGATCCACGTCAGTGACGTTTGCGGCCACGCCTGCTGCAGCGTACGCACTAGCGGCACCACGTGCGTGACGTCACCGATGGCGGAGGTGCGCAGCAGGCAGATGGATGATGGCGTGGACAGGGTAGAGGAGGCGGTCATCGGGCTTGGGCTAGACGGACGTGGGCTAGAATAAAAAGCTGACATTGGCGCGCATGCACGGCGTCATAGACCCGACGCCACCAGGCAGGATGATGCAGGAACGAACGCTCAAAGATACAGCCGATGGGATCCTGTTCGATGCCGATGTGTCGCCAGCGGTCGACGCCGACTGGTTTTCCGCCAACTACTGGCGAGCGCGCGGCGCGCTGCACGTGCAGTCGGGTGGGCGCGGTGGCGTGGCCGTGATCAACACGCCGGCAGGCGAATGCGTGCTTCGGCACTATCGTCGCGGCGGCATGGTGGCCGCGCTGCTGGGTGATCGCTATCTGTGGACCGGTGCCGATCGAACGCGCGCCTTTGCCGAGTTCCGCCTGCTCGGTGCCATCGCGCAGCTCGGTCTGCCGGGACCGCAGGTGGTGGCCGCCCGCTACCGGCGCCGGGGTTTCTACTATTCCGCGGACCTGATGACGCGTCGTATTGCCGATGCGCACACGCTGGCCGAATGCCTGGCCGCCAGACAACTCAATGCGGACATGGCGGCCCAGGTCGGCGTGCTGATCGCTCGGTTCCATCGCGCAGGCGTCTGGCATGCCGACTTGAACGCGCACAATATTCTCGTGACGCCAGGGCAGCTCTACCTCATCGACTTCGATCGCGGCGAGCTGCGCGCGCCCGCGTTGGCGTGGCGGCTTGCCAATCTGCAGCGTCTGCGACGCTCGCTGGTGAAGCTTGGTGCCGCGGCGCAAAGCGATGCGGCATTCGATCAGGCCATCTGGCAGCCCCTGCTGCAGGCCTATCAGCGTACATTTGGCGCATGAACTGGCATCTGCATTTTCTCGGCGTCGGCGCCGCCCATGCGGTGGAGCTGGGTTCGTCGTCGGCGGTACTCGAGCGAAACGGCGAACCGCTGCTGCTGATCGATTGCGGCCCCGATACGCTGGACCGCTATCAGTCTGCTTACGGTAGACCACCGTCCGCGTTGTTCATCACGCACACGCATATGGACCATGTCGCGGGGCTGGAGCGTCTGTTTTTCCGGCTATGGTTTGACGAGGCCCTGCGCGGCACCACCAAGGTCTTTCTGCATGCTGCGCTGCTGCCGTGGCTGCAGGCGCGCGTCGCGGACTATCCAGGTGCGCTCGCTGAAGGCGGTGTCAATTACTGGGAGGCTTTCCGGCTGGTGCCGTGCACGCGCGGATTCTGGCTGGAGGGGCTGTGGTTCGACGTGTTCGGCACGCGCCACCACGCGCCGGGAACCTCGTATGGCGTGGCGCTGGACGGCAGCTTTGTCTACACCGGCGACACCCGGCCGATTCCCGAGGTCCTGGGGCGGTACGCCGGCGGGCCGGAGCTGATTGCCCACGATTGCGGCCTGATCGGCAATCCATCGCACACGGGCGTGGACGATCTTGAGCGTGAATACACCGCTTCGCTGCGCGCGCAATGCCTGCTCTACCACTATGGCAGCACTGCCGACGGGGCTGCACTTGCTTCCCGCGGATTTCGTGTTGCAGGCACGGATGAGCGTGTGGCGCTGGCGACGCCGGCCAGTCCCAGGGCCGATGCGGGCTGAGCCGAGCAACACTCGCTTGCCTGCAAACGGCCCGGACGCTATCCTTCCGCTTCTTTGTCGGGCCGGATGGCTTGATGGAAGAGGTTGCAAGGAGAGGTGTCCGAGTGGTTGAAGGAGCACGCCTGGAAAGTGTGTATACGGTCAAACGTATCGCGGGTTCGAATCCCGCTCTCTCCGCCAATTTTTGAGTGATAGGCGCGACAGGCCAAAAGCCGGGCGCGCTGAAACACACAAGCTAAGCAATCAGCTTGACGTCTATGGTGGCCCCGTCGGTCCCCCCGCGACGATAGTTCGCAAACTCCGCCAGGTCCGGAAGGAAGCAACGGTAGCGAATGATTCGGGTGCCGGGGTGTGGCTGGCGGGGCCGCCGCCTTTTTCGGGTCCGCCTCGCAGCCCGTGCGACAGTCACGGCGCAGAATGGCCGCCACCGCGCGGCGTTGGCTACTGACTTGCCATCGCCGACTTGGCACAATCCTCCTTTGCCCCAACGTTGGTTGCCATGTCCTATCAGGTACTCGCACGCAAGTGGCGCCCGCGCAAGTTCGCCGAGCTGGTCGGGCAGGAGCACGTGGTGCGCGCGCTCACCAATGCGCTCGATACCGGCCGCATGCATCATGCCTACTTGTTCACCGGTACGCGCGGCGTCGGCAAGACCACGATCGCGCGCATTTTCGCCAAGTCGCTGAACTGCGAACGCGGGCAGTCGGCGGACCCTTGCGGCGAATGCTCGGTCTGCACCTCGGTCGATGAGGGTCGCTTCGTCGACCTGCTGGAAATC
>CAIKJM010000136.1 GCA_903827735.1 uncultured Rhodanobacter sp.
CGTGGTTCGCTGCAGCAGCCGCACGCCCAGGCGCTCCTCCAGCTGGGCCACGCGTTTGCTCAACCGCGACTTGGGCACGCCAAGCGCCCTGCCCGCGGCCGAAAACCCGCCGTGATCAACGACCGCCGCGAAAAAGTACAGGTCATTGAGATCCTGTAAGGCGCCCGCCAATACCGTCATGATCGTTTCCTTGAAAGGACGAGTTGTCCGATTATTGCCATCTTATCGCCAGATTGTCCGGAACGTATCGTAAGTGCATTGCCGGAGCACCGGCGCACAGAGGCAAACTCCATGAAGCTTCTCCATATCGATTCCAGCGCCCTGGGTGACTACTCGGTTTCGCGCCAGCTCAGCGCCGGCATCGTCGCCGAGTTGAAGCAGCAGCATCCGAACATAGACACTAGCTACCGTGATCTGGCCGCGCAGCCGCTGCCCCACTGGACGCCCGCCGTTGCCGATGCCGGCACCGCCGAGGGTCAGGAGGGCAACGCTTTGGTTGAGGAATTTCTGGCCGCCGGTGTGGTGGTGATCGGTGCGCCGATGTACAACTTCGGTATTTCCAGCCAGCTGAAGTCCTGGATCGACCGAATCGCGGTGGCCGGCAAGACGTTTCGCTACACCGAGCAAGGCGTCGAAGGCCTGGCCAAGGGCAAGCAGGTCATCATCGCTTCAAGCCGGGGTGGCATGTACGTCGCGGGCCCGTTTGCTGCCTTCGACCATCAGGAAACCTATTTGAAGGCATTGCTGGGTTTCCTCGGCGTGACCGATCTAAGCGTCGTGCGCGCCGAAGGCGTGGCGATCAGCCCGGAAAACAAAGAGCAGTCGGTCAAATCGGCGAAAGATTCGATTCCTTCGCTGGTGGCAAGTCTCGCCAAAGCCGCCTGAGTCCGCAAAATACCCTTTAAAACAACGGCCCCACGGGGCCGTTTTTCGTTTCAACGGGAAAATAACCATGTAAAACAATGCGATGACCATATAGGCCATCAGTCATGCTGCAAAGTCTCGTTCGAACTATTGACGGGTGTTGTTTTGGTGTTATAGTTAACTACAACACCGGTCAACAAGCTCACTAAGGAGCCTCGTCATGAAAACACTGAATCAGAAACTGATCGCCGCCGCCGCCGCCGTGCTGATGACTTCCGCCAGTCTGACGACGACCGCACTCCTGAGCATGGCGCCGCAGGTTGCCAGCGCCGAACAAACCAGCGCCACCGAAATCGACGGCATCAAGATCACTAATTTGGCACCGGTAAGCGTGCGCCCCACCGCCAAGGAGCAGCGCGCTGCCAGCCTTCTAGGTGATATGGGTACCGCCGCCCTCATCACGATGCCCGCGCTGGGTCAGAACAATGAAACCGCGCAGCTGAGCCTGGTCGGGTCGCAGCTGGCCATGCCCTACTATTCGTTCGGCAACAAGTTCGGCCGTATCAGCAAGGAATAATTGAATGACCATTACCTGGAACGACAGCGTCCCGATCTACCGCCAACTGCACCAGCGTGTTGTGGCGATGATCCTGGACGGCGCCTTGAACGAAGGTGACCCGCTGCCGTCGGTACGCCAGGTGGCCGCGGATTATCAAATCAATCCGCTGACCGTTTCGAAGGCGTACCAGGAGCTGGTCGACGAACAACTGGTTGAAAAACGAAGGGGCTTGGGCATGTTCGTTATAGAAGGCGCTCGCGAAGCGCTGCTGAAGTCGGAACGCGAACGCTTTTTGCGCGAAGAATGGCCCGTGCTGTTTGCACGCCTGCAGCGGCTGGGCCTGGATCTGAAGACCCTGCTGCGCGAAGCCGACACGCACGGCGACGCCGCAGCCAACGACAAGGAACCCTCATGAGCGCGGTAATTACGGCCACTGGCCTGAGCAAGCGCTACAAGAACTCGCTGGCGTTGGACAACGTGAGTTTCCAGATTCCTGCCGGGCGCATCGTCGGCCTCATCGGCCCCAACGGCGCCGGCAAGACCACCGCACTGAAAGCCATTCTCGGCCTGACCGACTTCTCCGGCCAGCTCAGCGTGCTCGGCCTCGATCCACGCAAGCAGCGCGACAAGCTGATGGAACAGGTCTGCTTTATCGCTGATGTCGCCGTGCTGCCGCGCTGGCTGAGGGTCAGCGAAGCGGTCGACTTTGTCGCCAACGTGCACCCGCGGTTCGATCGCGCCAAATGCGAGGCGTTTCTCGCCCGCACCAAACTCACGCCCGGCATGCGCGTGCGGCAGATGTCCAAGGGCATGATCGTGCAGTTGCATCTGGCCCTGGTGATGGCCATCGACGCGCGCCTGCTGATTCTCGACGAACCCACGCTGGGCCTGGACATTCTGTATCGCAAGCAGTTCTACCAGAACCTGTTGGAAGACTACTTCGACGAGAACAAGACCATCATCGTCACCACTCACCAGGTGGAAGAAGTCGAGCACATCCTCACCGATCTGATGTTCATCCGCGACGGCAAGATCGTGCTGGATGCCGACATGGACGCCATCGGCGAGCGCTTTATTGAAGTGATGGTCAACGGCGATCGCGCCGAGGCTGCCCGCGCCATGAAACCGCTCGACGAGCGTCAGGTGTTCGGCAAAAGCATTTTTCTGTTTGACGGCGTCGAACGGTCAACCCTGGAGGCGATGGGCGAAGTCCGTCGTCCCTCGGTCAGTGACCTGTTCGTTGCCACCATGAAGGGAACCTACGCATGAAAACCTTCTACTGGCTTGTAAAGCGCGAATTCTGGGAGCACCGCGGCGGCTTTTTTCGAGCGCCGATCATTACAGCGTGCATCATGCTGGTCATCAACTTGATGATCCTAATTGCTGCAGAGGTGATGGCAAATCACCATGGCGAGGGCATCAATTTCAACGGGAATAACTTTGACCAGATGTTGTCAAATGCAATGAATGGCCATCTTGAACAAGTTGGCACCGGCCTAGATATCGTCATGTATTCTTCGACGCTATTAATAGGCACCGTGTTGGGTTTTGTTGTTTTCTTTTATTGCCTTGGCGCACTTTACGATGACCGTCGCGATCGAAGCATACTCTTTTGGAAATCCTTGCCGGTTTCCAACACCAGCACCGTGCTTTCTAAGGTATTCAGCGCAACAGTCATAGCACCCGCTATCTGTTTCGTCGTAGGCATCATCTGCGGCATAGCAATGCTGTTTATGTATGCCATCGCTCTGTCGCTTCATGGCATAAACGTTTGGGGACTTCTCAAGCTGGCACATCCATTTAGTGTCGCTCTGAATATGCTCGGCTCCATTCCTTTGTATCTGCTCTGGTCACTTCCTGCCGTCGGCTGGCTGATGATGTGCTCCGCCTGGTCGCGTAGTAAGCCTTTTCTCTGGGCTGTTCTTCTACCCCTAGGCGCCGTATTAATTCTTGGTTGGTTCAGCGCGATGGGATTCAAAATTTTTTCCGGGCAGACGCTCGTGTATCTACCTTTCCGAATACTTGGCAGCGTGTTTCCTGGCGGCTGGCTTATCCCCGGTGGAAATAAGGTGCTGATCACGGCTCGCATTCACGATAATCCGGCGGATCCACTGAACATTTTTAATATTCAACACGCGATATTCGCCCTCACCTCAGCCGATATTTGGATAGGTGCTGCAGTCGGAGCAGCGATGATCAGCGCTGCGATCTGGCTCCGTCGCTGGCGCGATGACAGCTGATTACTGCCGACCTTCGATCGCCTTCGAGACTCAAGGAGAACGCTTGTGAAACCCGTCAACTTCAACGCGCTTGCTCTTGTTTTGCTATTGCCGCTCGCCGCCTGCGGCCAGTCCGGCTCGGCGTCGAGCGACACCGACCATACCGCGTCAGCAACGAGTAATGCCGGCGAGCCCACTTCGTCGTTCATCGGCGCGGAGGTACAGAAAGGCATGCAGAAGGCCAAGCAGGAGCTAGCCACCAAGAACATCGACATCAATAGTGTGGGCGTGCACGGGAAGGGAGAACGGCACGATGAAGACGATTCGCGCCCCAAGGCCGAAATCACGCCGCAGGGCGACCTGCTGATCGCCGGCAACAAGGTGGCGGCCACGCCGGCGCAGCATGCCCTCCTGCTTGACTATCGCCAGCAGATTGTCGGTATCGCCGAAACCGGTATGGACATCGGCACGCAGGGCGCCGATCTGGGCATCAACGCGGCCAAGCAAGCCATGTGGGGCGCGCTATCCGGCAAAAGCGACAAGGACATCGAAGCGGCGATCAAACCGCAAACCGACAAGATCGAAGCCTCCGCCGCCAAGCTGTGCCTGCGCCTGCCCGACCTGCTGTCCACGCAGCAGAAACTGGCCGCCGCGATGCCCGAGTTTCGACCCTACGCCACCATGCAGCAGAAGGATGTCGATGATTGCGGCAAGGACAAAAAGGACAAGGACGGCAAAAAAGGTTTCGCAGTGTTCTCCGACTGATCGGATTCGGCGCCTCATGCAACCGCTGAGGCGCTTCCGATTCACGTGGTGTAACCGCTAGATTCAGCCCCCGCTGTTTGCGCCACTGATACCACCCTTGGTCAGGGTCAGCGGATCGAGCAACTTCTTTAACTCATCCTTCGACAAGCCGGTTGTTTCCAGCGCCACATCGATAATCGCGCGATGCTCCTTGTACGCCTGCTTGGCTGTCGCAGCGCCCTTCTCGTAACCGATCACCGGATTGAGCGCGGTCACCAGAATCGGATTCATCGCCAGCGCCTGATTGACCCGTTCGGCATTGACGGTGAAACCGGCAATCGCCTTGTCGGCCAGCAGGCGCGAAACGTTGGCCAGCAGGCCGATCGACTGCAGCAGGTTGTAGGCGATCAATGGCAGCATTACGTTGAGCTGGAAGTTGCCCGACTGGCCGGCGATCGTGATGGCCGCATCGTTACCGATCACCTGCGCGGCCACCATCGCCGTGGCTTCGGGAATCACCGGATTGACCTTGCCCGGCATGATCGACGAGCCCGGCTGCAGCGCGGGCAGTTCGATCTCGCCCAGACCGGCCAGGGGACCGGAATTCATCCATCGCAGATCGTTAGCGATCTTCATCAAGGCCACCGCCAGCGTTTTCAGCTGGCCGGACAGTTCCACGGCGGCATCCTGCGAGGCCATGCCCTCAAAGTAATTATCGGCCGATACGAACTTCGCCCCGGTGAGCTTCTTCAGCTGCGCTGCCATCGCCGGGCCGAACTTCGGGTCGGCATTGATGCCGGTGCCCACGGCGGTACCGCCCTGCGGCAGGCGGCGCATGCGCTTGAGGCTGTCCTCGATGCGTTCGATCGCCGAGGCAATTTGCGCCGACCAGCCGGACAATTCCTGCCCGAACGTGATCGGCATCGCGTCCATCAGATGCGTGCGGCCCGTCTTGGCGACCCGTTTGAGCTGGCGCGCGCGTCGATCCAGCACGCGCTGCAGATGCTTCAGCGCCGGCAACAGCTTTTCGCTGGTGGCTAGCGTCGCACTGACATGAATCGCGGTGGGGATCACGTCGTTGGAACTCTGCCCGTAGTTGACGTGATCGTTGGCGTGCACCGCGGTGCCGGCCTTCACCGCCAGATGCGCAATCACCTCGTTCGCATTCATATTGGTGCTGGTGCCGGAACCGGTCTGGAAGATGTCGATGGGAAACTGCGCGTCGTATTCCCCGCTCGCCACCGCCAGCGCCGCCTTGCTGATGGCGCTGGCCTGATTTTTCTTCAAATAGCCCAGCGCGAGATTGACGTCGGCCGCGGCCGCCTTGATCAGGCCGAGCGCCCGAATGAACTCGCGCGGCAGGTGCAGGCCGGAGATCGGGAAGTTGTCGATGGCGCGCTGCGTCTGCGCGCCGTACAGCGCCTCGGCGGGCACCCGCAGTTCGCCCATGCTGTCGTGCTCGATCCGAAACTTACTCATGCTTGCCGTCCTGTTTCTCGAGAGGGGAGCCGTGCTTCACGATAGGACTGATCCACGACAATTCAAGGGCGAGCGCTTGCCCAGCAGAAAACGAGGCCGCGGCAGCCCGTTGTAGAATGCGCGCTTTGCCGCTCAACGGATCCGCCGATGTCATCCCATGCCCTTACCGCCCTCTCCCCGCTGGACGGCCGCTACGCCAGCAAGGTCGAACCGCTGCGTCCAATCTTCAGCGAATTCGGCCTGATGCACAGGCGCGTGCACGTGGAAATCGAATGGCTGCTGGCGCTGGCCGCCGATGCGCAAATCGTCGAATTGCCGGCGTTCACGGCGGACCAGATCAAGACCCTGAAAGCGATTGCAGTCGACTTCAGCGTGGACGATGGCGCGCGCATCAAGGCCATCGAAGCGACCACCAATCACGACGTCAAAGCGGTGGAATACTTCATCAAGGAAAAGTTGGGTGCCAATGCCAGCCTGAAACAGGCGCTCGAATTCGTGCACTTCGCTTGCACCAGCGAGGATATCAACAATCTTTCCTACGCGCTGATGCTGCGCGATGCGCGCGAACAGGTGCTGCTGCCGATGTTCGACGGCGTGATCGGCCAGCTGCGCGATCTTGCCCACGCTAATGCTGCCCTGCCGATACTGTCGCGCACGCACGGCCAGACCGCCTCGCCCAGCACGCTGGGCAAGGAAATCGCCAACGTGGTGGCGCGCCTGCAGCGTCAGCGCAAGCAGCTCGCGGCGGTGGAAATCTCCGGCAAGATCAACGGCGCCGTGGGCAACTACAACGCGCACGCCATCACCTACCCTGAAGTGGATTGGCAGAAGTTCTCGCAGCGCTTTATCGAAAGCCTGGGACTCGAGGTCAACGCGTATACCACTCAGATCGAGCCGCACGACGGCGTGGCCGAGTACTGCGACGCCGTGCGCCGCGCCAACATCATCCTGATCGATCTGGCGCGCGATATCTGGGGCTATATCTCGCTGGGCTATTTCAAGCAAACGCTGAAGGCCGGCGAAGTCGGCTCGTCGACCATGCCGCACAAGGTCAACCCGATCGACTTCGAAAACGCCGAGGGCAACTTCGGTCTGGCCAACGCTTTGCTTGGTCATTTCGCAGAAAAATTGCCGATCAGCCGCTGGCAGCGCGACCTTACCGACTCCACCGTGCTGCGCGCGCTGGGCACCGCCTTCGGCCATACGCTGATCGCGCTGGAGTCTCTGAAGAAAGGTCTGGGCAAACTCACCGTCAACGCCGATCGCCTCGCCGCCGACCTCGACGGCAGCTGGGAGGTGCTGGCTGAAGCCGTACAAACGGTGATGCGTCGCTACGGCCTGCCCGAGCCTTACGAGCAGCTCAAGACGCTGACCCGCGGCCAGGGCATCACGCGCGAATCGATGCATGCGTTCATCAGCGCGCTGGATCTGCCGGCCGATGCCAAACAGCGCCTGCTGGCACTCACGCCGGGCGGCTATATCGGGCTGGCCGATGAGCTGGCCCGCGCCATCTGACCCCGGCGGCTTTCGACGGAGCGGCCTAAGTCACTGACGCCGATAAGGCCTGCCCGGTACGTTGACGCACGGCTACAATTGGCAGATGGCCAACACAAAGACAACTCCAAAGTCGCTGCCGCTCGAAGTTCGCGGCAGCGCAAAACAACCGCTCGGCATGAGCTCCGCGCATTTTCTGCGCGACTACTGGCAGAAGCGGCCGTTACTTATCCGCCACGCCTTTCCGGATTTCGAACCGCCGCTGCAGCCGAATGATCTGGCCGGTTTGGCGTGCGAGCCGGCTGTGCTCGCGCGGCTGATCGTGCACGATGAAAAGCGCGATCGCTGGCACGTCAACCCAGGGCCGCTGAGCGAAGAGGATTTCGCCAAGACGCCGAAGGATCATTGGACCCTGCTGGTGCAGGATGTCGACAAGTGGGACGCGGATGTCGCGGCGCTGCTGGAGCACTTTCGCTTTTTGCCGAGCTGGCGCGTTGACGACATCATGATTTCGTACGCCGAGGAAGGCGGCGGCGTTGGCGCCCATGTCGACCAGTACGACGTGTTTTTGCTGCAGGGTATCGGCCAGCGGCATTGGGCGATCAGCACCGACCCCACCGCGCCGAAGGAGTTTCGCCACGACGTGGAGCTCAAGCAATTGGCGCACTTCGAATCGACGAACGAGTGGCTGCTCGATCCGGGCGACATGCTCTATCTGCCGCCAGGCGTGCCGCACGACGGCGTCGCCTTCGGCGGCCCATGCATGACGCTGTCGATCGGCATGCGCGCGCCATCGCAGGCCGAGCTCACCGGCGATCTGGCCGACCACATCGCTGAGCGACTGCCCGAGGAGCTGCGCTACGCCGATCCCGACCTGACGCCAGCCAAGGCGATCGGCGAAATCGATCGCGCCGCGATCGAACGCCTGAAAGCGGCGCTGCCGTTTGCCGCCGCGCTGGACGACGCCATGCTGCGCGACTGGTTCGGCCGCTTTATCACCCGCTATCGCAACGCGCAGGTGCCCGCGGCGCTGGACAAGCCGATGAGCGAGGCGGCCTTCGACAAACAGCTCGATAATCTGCCCACCCTGCTTCGTCATCCGTGGTCGCGCATGGCGTGGACGCGTGCGAAGTCCGGCTGCACGCTGTTCGTCAGCGGCCACGCGTATCCAGCCACGCTAGCGCTCGCGCAGCAGCTGTGCGAGCAGCGTGAGATCGTGCTTACTGCTAAACCGGCCGCCCCGGAAAAAGCGCTGCTGCTGGCGCTGGTCAACGACGGCCACCTGCTGGCAAGAAAGTCGCGCCGCCGGTGAAGCTGCAGAACTTCCATGTCGATCTCGCCGAGTGGTCGCGTGAACGCGATCGCGAGGCGCTGTCCGGCATTCGCCAACAAGTTTTCGTGGTGGAGCAAGGCGTACCCGAGTCGCGCGAGCGCGACGGCTTGGACACTCAATGCTGGCACGTGCTGGCGCGCGACGAGGCCGGCCAAGCCATCGGCTGCGCGCGCCTGTCGCCCGAGCACAAGATCGGACGCATGGCGGTGCTGAGCGAGTGGCGCGGACAGGGCGTGGGCGCGGCCTTGCTGCGTGAACTGATTCAACGCGCTCGCACCCTGGGCTGGAGCGAGGTCACACTCGCCGCGCAGGTGAGCGCGATCGGCTTCTATGAGCGCGAAGGTTTCGTCGCTTACGGCGACGTATTCGAGGATGCCGGCCTGCCGCATCGCGGGATGTCGCTGACACTCACATCGACAGATAGTGACGAAGCAGAGCCGCTCCGAGATATCGAAGCCCTTCCGATCACTAGCCGCAGCGAAGCGGCGGCGGCGCGCGCGCGTATTCTCGGCGACGCACGCCACCGGCTGTGCATTCACCTGCCTCTGCTTACCGACGACCAATACGCCAGCATGGAAGAATTAGCCGAATTCCGGCGCGTGTCGATTTCCGGCCGGGGTGCGCAAATCCGCATCCTGCTGCACGATCCCGCGACTGCGCTGCGCAACAGCCACCGCCTGATCGCGCTGGTGCAGCGCCTGCCCAGCGCGATGCAGGTACGCATGCCGGTCGAAGAGGCGGACCTGGGCTACATTTCCGCCTATCTGCTCAACGACGTCGGCGGTTACCTGTTCCAGCCCGAAGCCGATCGTCCCCAGGGGCGCGCGGCCCGTCACGACCGCGCCTCCGCGGCGCCTCTGCAGAAGTATTTTGACGAACTATGGGAGCGCTCGGAGCGCGCCAGCGCGCTGCAGACGCTCAATATCTAGCCTTCAGCGTGCCCTGGGGCGGCGTCCGGCTGAACATCAGCTGGCCCGACGTTTCGCCGAGGTGGCGCGCCTGGCTTCGGCAAAGCGCGCAAAAAGCGCGCTCCGCGGCGGCAGTGCTGCCAGCTATCGGCATCGATACCCGCAAACTTGGCCTTTTATAGCGGTTTGGGTTGCCGCGTCGCAGCAGGCAAAGGGTATAATTGTTCGGCTTTCTCCCCAGCCATCCGTGGGGGCGTTCCGTCGGGCTTGTATTAGCGGCGAACAACCGCGACTTCACGGTCACACGGATGGGTAAGCATCCCTTCTCTGCCGGTGGTGACGTGAGTACTAATCTGATCCGCGAGTTTTTCGACTCTTCGCAACTCGCTGGCGGCAACGCCGATTACGTCGAATCCCTCTATGACGCCTGGCTCGCCGACGCCGCGTCGGTGTCCACCGATTGGGGTCGCTACTTCGAAACGTTCAAAGGCCGCGAGTCGGGCGACGTTTCGCACGTGCCGGCGATCGCGCGCATCGAAGCGGCCCAAAAACAGCGCCATAACGGCGCCAGCGTGGTATCCGCGAACGACGACGAGCACGCGCGTAAGCAGGCCGGCGTACTGCGCCTGCTGACCGCTTACCGCTCGCGCGGCCACCTCGCCGCGGAACTCGACCCGCTGGGCCTGACCGAGAAAATGCCGGCGCCTGACCTTGGCCTGGCCTTCCACGGCCTGTCCGATGCTGACCTCAACACCGAGTTCGACACTGGCAACTATGCCGGCGACGGCCAGCGCATGAAGCTAGGCGAGCTGCTGACGAACCTTAAAAAAACCTACGCCAGCACCATTGGCGCCGAGTTCATGTACATCAGCAACCACGAGCAGCGCAACTGGATCTACACGCGGCTTGAGCAGAAAGCTGGCAAATCCGGCCTGGACAAAGCCGGCAAGCAGCGCGTGCTCGACTGCCTCAACGGTGCCGAGGGCCTGGAACGCTATCTGCACACCAAGTATGTCGGACAGAAGCGCTTTTCGCTGGAGGGCGGCGACAGCCTGATCCCAATGATCGACGACGTGGTGCGCGCTGCTGGCGACA
>CAIKJM010000137.1 GCA_903827735.1 uncultured Rhodanobacter sp.
CGCCGCGCTAGCACACTCATGCAGGCGTCGACCGAAAACCCGGTTTCCATGTCAATTTTTGCCTGAGCGCCCATTCTGCTTGCAAAGGTGCGATCGTTGTATAAGGTGCTGAAGAAATGCGCTGCGTGACTCGCGTCGGGCTCCGCCCAACGCTGACCTATCGCGTGGGGATATTCACCCGTTTTAACGGCTACGAGACGGTAATCGACGAGACAACTGTTGGCGGTGGTCATGAATTCCATATTGCCGGAGTAGGCGGTGGCCACTACCGGTTTGGCCATGCGCATCGCTTCGGCCATACCTAGCCCAAAACCCTCACATCGATGCAGTGATACGTAAACGTCAATACATCGATGAAGTGATTGCAAATCGTGACGATCGAGCATGTCATCGCGCACAAGAATTCTTGCGTCAGATTCCACAGCAACCAGCAGGCGCGCCAACGCCGGCACATGCAGATGACCGTTGCTGGTCTTGATGAGAAGTGTGACTCGCTCATCGCCTAGAGGAAACGCAATGCGGAAAGCCTCAATTACGGCATAGGGGTTCTTTCTTGCGATGGACGAGTTGAAATCGAACGAGCAAAAGAAGATGTAGTCGTCTTCGGCAAGCCCGAAATGTGATCGCTGCAGTCCGCTGTCGTTTCCGAGAACAATCGGCATGGGCACTCGCGTCACGGGTTTGTCACTTACTTTGCGCAGTGCGTCCTCGACAAACGCGGACGAGACCATGATCTCATCAACATGATCGAGCGAACTCATCCATTCATCGGGGAAATTTTCCAATTCCCAGAACCAATATCCGATGACGTAGTGCTTTTTGCTCTGATCATTGCCGATGCTCCGCAATGTCTCTTCCCAATGATCGGGGTTGACGAAAATCAGATCTCGCGTGAAAGGAGATTTGGCACCCATATGCAGCGCTAGCGTCTGATCAAGGCGCGCATGTGGGATATCAATGTCGACGTCGAAAAGCGCCACGGGATAATGCGAGGCCAGCATCGCGTGAGCATACAGTCGGGCGCACTCTCCCAAGCCCAACCACCGTGAGAAATAGCCGTGTAAATTGATTCCGCTGCTCGCAGCGTAAATCGCATCGGGCTGGGTGATAGGCCGCACTGCCGCCTGAACATTATTGTCGCTACGTACCCAGTCATCCGTGCGATGAAACCGAACGCTCTGGTGAACCGATTTTTCAAAAAGCGCGCGCACCTGCGCGCGCAGAGCCGCAGGAACCGCACGGCGAACAAACGCCAGCCGTCGGCCGTCCGCCGCGGTGGCAACCAGACTGCGTAGTTTGCTGGAAAATATTCTCAGAAGCGAAGCCGACACATCTACCTCGGTAAAGCGTCACAGCTTGCGTGGTACGAGTATTTCATAAAGACGTTGTTCAAATCGGTGCGAATCATCATCACGCGCGCTCAGGTCGCCAATTGCCATTGGAGACATGCTTTTTGGCTGTAAACAAAGCGCCTAATCGAACATGCGCCCCACTCCCAGAATTCAGACGCATTCTTCTTCATTGTGAGAAAATGCAGGCGTCAGCCTTGGAATCATACATGAAGACATTGTTAGTCACCGGCGGCGCCGGCTTTATAGGCGCAAACTTCGTTTTGCAATCTACCGCGCAAGGACATCGCATTGTCAATGTTGACAAGCTGACCTATGCAGGAAATCTGGAAACATTGTCTTCGCTGGAGTATAGCGACCTCCATGTCTTCGTAAAGGGCGACATCGGCGACCGTCAACTGGTCAGCAGCCTGCTGGCGAAATACCAGCCAGATGCGGTGATCAACTTCGCGGCAGAATCGCATGTGGACCGATCAATTGATGGTCCTGGCGAGTTCGTTCAGACCAATGTCGTAGGTACGCTCTCCTTGCTCGAGAGTTGCCGCGACTACTGGCGCGGTCTTGATGGGCAGTTGCGGGCTCAGTTTCGCTTTTTACATGTGTCTACGGATGAAGTTTATGGCTCCCTCGGAGCCGAGGGAAGCTTCACGGAAAAGACGCCGTATTCACCCAACTCGCCATATTCCGCTTCCAAAGCCGCATCGGACCATTTAGTTCGTGCATTTCATCACACGTATGGATTGCCCACGTTAACGACCAACTGCTCGAATAATTATGGCCCCTACCA
>CAIKJM010000138.1 GCA_903827735.1 uncultured Rhodanobacter sp.
CAGAAGGGGGACGTCGGGGAATACGTCCTTAACGAATAAAGTTTCGCCCCATCCTGCATGTCCAACAATGATGTCCGGCTGAATTCCGCGATCACGAAGACCTCGACATTTGTCGGCAACTGCCAGCCCAGTCCTCACTGCCACATCCACTTCTACTGTGAACGAATGGCAGCTCCCGGCGGCCGGCCGCACCTTTTCGTAGTTGAGTTTCTGTACGCCAGCGATCTCGTTGCCGTTTGGAAGCGTTACAAAATAAACGGTGTTTTCTGGCTGATGCGCTAAATACCGCGCAAGGTGCAGGTATTGGCCCGGGAAATTCTGGTGGATGAACAAATAGATCATTCAGCTCAACGGCCTTAGAAAAGCAGACGGCTATATATTCCGTTTATCGCAAGCACTCGACACCGCTCAAACGCCGGGCGTGGTTACCATCCGGCGTCATGATGCAGTGTTTACATGTGCTTTAAATCCCTAGCAGACTACTTGGCGCCGCGCTTGTCTTGGACTTTCTTTTGTGGCGGTGCCGTCTTAGATACTTTTTGATCAGCGTTCCCCCGCAGGCCGGCCACTGCTGCCGCAGCTTCCTCTCTCAGCTTGGAAAATGCCGGTCCGACCACGCGGCCGGCGGAGGGCGCCGGCTTGGCAGTCGATGGCATCGCCGAATTGGCCATTGCCTTTCGTTCGACGATCTTCACCATGATGCCTTCGAGTGGATCATTGGCCTGCGTCGACCGACACGGGGTGCCGTTTCGCAGCGGTCCGACTACGCTGCCCGACTGGAACAAGCCGCTATATTCGCAATCGTAATTGCTGGCCGCATTGCTGCCGTGTTTCGGGCGTATCGCAAACCCAACGAGCGGTACCGACATACCACGCGTGCCGCAGGAAGCACCGCCGCTAAGCCAAGGTGTCTCGAAACCACTTGCGGTGAGTCCCTTGTACTCGATTTCGTCGTCGCCGAGTTGCTCGAGCGGGAGTACGGAGAATGCCTCCATCCAAAGTCCCGGCTCGACCCGACCGGCCCATAGCGTGTCGACGAAGCTTAAGTCGCCGCGCGTACGGATGTGTGCATTGACGCGAACACGCAAACCATCGCGTTTAGGATCCTGAATCGGGATCAACTTGGATTGTTCGGATTCGACGGCCGCCGAAGGAGGGGCATCCATACGTTCAATCTTGATTGAAAGCGGATTTCCTGCGTGACTGCGGACGGATGTGAGTACTAGCGTAGCGCCGGCTGCCGAGACCTTAGCAATCAAGATATTCCCAGGCGTGTACAGCCAGTTCCCGTGCGTTTCAGCGCCAGCCATTAATTCAACTTGCCCGGCGACCACGTCGGGGCCCAATGCAACATGGATCGACGGCAGCTTGAGTCCGCCTGCGCCCAATGCTGGGGGCGCCGAATTGGCTGCGACGCTGAACATGAAAATCCCTTGCGGCAGCGGAAGTACCTTCACGACTGCGCTAAGCCTGTCCTCATCGGCTTCCGCCGATGCACCCTCTCTCTGATCCGTCATCACTTCCCTTGCCTAGTTGTGCTTGCCGAGAACGATTTCGGTCAAGCTGTCTGTTGAAGCTTCGATGAAATAACTCAGGGCCA
>CAIKJM010000139.1 GCA_903827735.1 uncultured Rhodanobacter sp.
AAAATCGCTGAAGCCATCAGCCTTCCGCCGCATCAGATCCTGTTCCTATCGGATATCGTGGAAGAGCTCGATGCCGCGCAGGCGGCCGGCTTCCACACCGCGTGGCTGATCCGCGAACCGCTGGCCTGGCCGAACGCGCCGCACCATGCGGCGTATCGCGATTTCAACGCCATCCAACCCTGACGCCACCGCGTACGAGCCCTGCCCTGCGAACTGCACTGATCACCGTCCTCGCGTTCGCTGCCGGCGTCCTCGTGATGCTGTGGCTGCCGCGTCACTCCGCTCTCAATTTCGGCACCGGCCAACCCGGTTCGACGGCTGCCACGGCGACCGGTTCCAGCAGCGGCGAACCGGCGTCATCATCGTCGGCCGACGACGACCCGGATGAAAACAACGACGCCGACTGGCCGAGCAGCGGCCCGTCACCCGAGCAGGTGATGTACGCGCAGCCGAAAATGGTCGCCGATGCGCTGGCCAAACTCACCCCGCGCGTCGCCGGCAAAACGAATCTCTACCTGGTGACCTTTGCCGGCGACGGTGGCGAGGACGTGTTCCGCAACGAGGCCGAATACGCCGCACAGCTTTTCCCGCAGCGCTTCGGCCCCACCGCGCACACGCTGGTGCTGGAGAACAATCCCGACACCTTGTCCAGCCACCCGCTGGCCAGCTGGAGCAACCTCGAAGCGGCGCTCGATGGGGTGGCCAAAGTGATGAAGCCCGATCAGGACGTGCTGATGCTCTACATCACCAGCCACGGCGACGAGGATCACAACCTGCTGGTGGATATGGACCCGCTGGCGCTGGACCAGATCGGCGCACCGGACCTTGCCGGCATCCTGGCCAAACGCCCTTTCAAATGGAAAGTGTTGGTTGTCAGCGCCTGCTATTCGGGCGGCTTCGTGCCGCCCCTGCACGGCGCCGGCACGCTGGTGATCACTGCAGCTCGCACCGACCGCAGCTCGTTCGGCTGCGGCAGCGATTCGGACGCGACTTATTTCGGCAAGGCTTGGCTGGTGGATGCGCTGAACCAGACGCCGGATTTCATCGCGGCCTTCAAACAGGCCAGCGGTGAAATCAGCCAGTGGGAGCAGCGCGACAAACTCACGCCGTCCGAGCCTCAGATCGATATCGGCAGCGGCATCGCCGAGCAGCTCGCGCTTTGGCGCAAAGGTTTCGTGCCTGGTCCCGCCGTGCCATTCAAGCCGGCGGCGCCGGCGCCAGCCAGTACGACAGCGCTGGCGCAGTAGCTAAAAGCTCGCTTGGCTTTACGATGCCCGCGGAGCTTTGGCACGCGCGCGCTTTGACGGCACCCGCGCCCCGTCCTTGGGTGAAGGAGCGCCGCCATCGCTCATCTGTTCCATCCACGACAGCGTGTCGATGTAGGACAGGAAATGCTGCAGATAGCCTGGCGAAAGCTCGTGCATCAGGGTGAGCGACCGATGCACCAGGCTGCCCGAGTTGAGCGGCCCGGCATCGGAAGGCACCTGCTCCAGCGACTGGCGTATCTGGCTCTCGATGCGGACGTCGGACCAGATGGTTCTGAACTCGTCCAGCGCCTCCAGCATTGGCAGTGCGGCGGTCCCAGGCGCCGCGTCAGTCGTCGCAAGATCGTCAACGCGAGTCGCCGCGCGGTTGGCGATGTCATCGAGCAATGTGCCCAACGCGCCGCGAGCCGGCGCCGATGGCGCGGGCACGCCGTCGGCATCGCCAGCGCGGGATGACGCCTTGTCGAGATCCGCCGCATACGCCTCGACAAGCTTGGACAGCCGCTCATCCAGCAGCTGCCGCGTTGCACCGTCACAAGCTGCCGCACGCCGCTCCAGCACGTCGATGAAATGAAATCGCCACGGACTCAGGCGATCGGCGTTCTGCTGCCGCCACGCGTCGAGGATCTTACGGATGCGTGCTGCGCTATCACTCATGAGCCGCCACGGCGGCCGTCGGCTGCTTCGGGATCGGCGAAATTTCCACACGTCGGTTCTTCGCCCGTCCCTCGTCGTCGGCATTCGAGCCTACCGGCTGCTCGGCACCGAACGCCGCGGCAAAGACCGACGAGGCCGGCAGACCATCGGCGATCAAGGCTCGCGTCACGGTCAGCGCGCGCTCGGCGGACAGCTCCCAGTTGTCGGCGAATTGCCGGTTGCCGTCGCGCACTTGCCGGTCGTCGGTAAATCCGCTCACCATCAGAATCTCGTCGCGCGACTTGAGGTAGTCGGCCAGCGGGGCCGCCAGGCT
>CAIKJM010000140.1 GCA_903827735.1 uncultured Rhodanobacter sp.
CCAATAACGAGCCCAGGGGAGGAACAGTACGGATTACACTTCGGGGTAGCGCGCAGGAAACAGATCAAGATCGGGTATCTCGCAAACGCCAACGCGTCGACGTCCGAAAGGAAACACCTGCGGCTTGCCCGACATCCAGCCGAAAGCGTGATTCCATCGACCGGCCCGCCAGATCCGGATCGGCCTGCCGCAATAGCCCAGGATCGATGCCACGGTGGCATCACCGCGCGGCGTCTGGTTGCCCGGGTTGATGGCGTGCTCAATAGAATGCAGCGTGCGAAATCGCGGGCGCAGCGCATCGACCACGGCACTGCTCAGCGCCGGGACGGTGGATGCGCCGGCGACGACTAACCGCCCGGCCTCTTTTGCGCGACGCTGCAGACGCTCGATACCAGTGACAAAAACGCGGCCGTCGGCAAGATCGATGTAATCGCTGGCGCAAGCGATACACGCTTCGGCAACGCGGTAGTCCTGCCCCTGAAAAGGACCGGCCGTGTGTATGATCAGTTGCGGCTGGAGCCGGGCCAGCCTGTCGGGCAGGCTGGCATGGTTTACGTCGAGTTCCGCAACGTCGACCGACGCATCGCCAAGCTTTTCGCGAAGTGCCTCAAGACTGGCCTGGTGTCGGCCAGCGAAAACCAGGGCGAATCGCGCATCTCCAGCGAGTCGGCTTGCGATCCGCGAACCGAACACGCCTGTCGCACCGAGCAAAACAACCCGCAACGCCATGCCCGCCCCCTGAGAAATTTGCCGCAACCCGTTGCGATTCTGCCCCGCGAGGAATCCGACGCGCCGATCCTGTCAAAAAAATACCCGCCGAGGTGGCGGGTATTTCTCAATAAAAGGTAACGCTGGGCGCTCAGTGCGCAGCGACCGCGTAACCTTTCAGCCTCTGCGCGAAATCCTGCAGGGCGCGGATACCGCTTTCCTCGGCTTCGCGGATCCACTGCTGCAGTCCGTGCAGAGTCTGATCGGCGCCGCGCTGCTCCATCAGCGCCGCGAGGCGATTACGGAAGTCGTACACCGTGCTCAGCGTCGGACGCTTGGCCAAAGCTGCCTGCAGATGATCGCGGCCTTCGTTGTCGAGCCAGCGTCCGCCGTCGGCCAGCGCGCGGCGCAGGCGGCGCGGCACGGCCTTGAGGCTTTCGCCGGCGTGCTGCGCTTCCTCACCGATGGTCGGCACGATCACGCCGCGGTAAAAATCGGTCATGGCCTGGAAGCGATGCGTCAGCACGGCGCGCAGCGTGTCGGCATCCGGCAGCGGCACGTTGGGACGCACGTCGAGCGAAGGCGCAACGCGCAGCACCTTGGCTAGACCGATGGCGCGCAGGCCGCAGATCGCCGCCCAGCCGATGTCGAACTCCCACTTGCGCAGGGCAAACTTGGCCGAGCTGGGGAAAGCGTGGTGGTTGTTGTGCAGCTCTTCGCCACCGATCCAGAAAGCCCAAGGAATCAGGTTACGCGCGGTGTCTGCGCTCTCAAAGTTGCGGTAACCCCACCAGTGGCCGATGCCGTTGACGAAACCGGCCGCCCAGAACGGGATCCAGATCATCTGGATCGCCCAGATCGCCGCACCGATCACGCCGAACAGGGCGAGATTGATCAGCAGCATCAGGGTGGGGCCCCAGTAGGGATGGGCGCCATAAACGTGGTTTTCGACCCAGTCGTCCGGCGTGCCGCGGCCGTACTGCTCCATGTCCTGTTTGGAATAGCAGGCTTCGCGATATAGCGAGACGCCGTCCCAGAACACCTTCTTGATGCCGTAGATCATCGGGCTATGCGGGTCGTCGACCGTCTCGACCTTGGCATGGTGCTTACGATGCACGGCCACCCACTCACGCGTCACCATGCCGGTACTGATCCAGCCCCAGAAGCGGAAGAAATGCGCCAGCGCCGGATGGAAATCCACGCCGCGGTGAGTCTGGCTGCGGTGCAGATACAGCGTCACCGTGAAGATGGTGAGCTGGGTCGCGACCAGCAGGTAGATCAACATTTCGCCCCAGCTTGCGCCGGTGACACCGTTGTTGAGGAAATTCAGCACCGCGTCGAGCATGAGAGACACCAAGAGGTAGTGGGTCAGATGAGTCTAGATGGCGAATCCCGTACTCGCCAGCATGGTCTCATCATAATAGTAACAGCTGGTCAAGCGAGAGGATGTGAAAAAGGTATGTGGCGCCGCCATGCCCGCCACCTGTTGTTTAACCATGGTGTCGCGATGACAATCAGGCAATGACCGCCAACACCCGATCGTCAGCTCCTGTTCTGCAACTGGACCATCTCACCCGCCGCCGCGCCGGCCGCCGCGCCGTCGAAGACGTCAATCTTCAGCTGCAGCGCGGCCAAGTACTGGGCCTGCTGGGCGTCAACGGCGCCGGCAAATCGACCACGCTGTCGATGGTCGCCGGCGCCTTACGTCCCGACAGTGGAACCATCCAGCTGAACGGCGAGGACTTTCTGGAGTATCCCGAGCTGGCGAGCCGGCTGATCGGCTGGCTGCCCGAGCGTGCGCCGCTGTGGCCGGAACTCACTGTGTGTGAACACCTGGACGCCCACGGCCGCCTGCGCGGGTTCAAGGCTAAGGCGCTTCGCGACGCCCGCACAGCAATCATCGAACGACTGGAACTGCAGCCGCTGGCGCATCGCCTGGCCGGCGTGCTCTCGCAGGGCCAGCGTCAGCGCCTCGGGCTGGCCTGCGCCCTGCTGCACCGCCCGGCCCTGCTCGTGCTGGACGAGCCGGCCAACGCGCTCGATCCGGTACAGGTTGCCGCCTTGCGCTCAGTGATACGCGAACAGGCGGCGAGCGGCACGGCGGTGATCCTGTCCACGCACCTGCTGACCGAAGTCACCGCCGTCTGCGACCGTGTCGCCATCCTGCATGAGGGCACCCTGCGCCACGACGGCCTCGTGCATGGCAACGATCACGCAGCGCTGGAGCGAACCTTCTTCGACATCGCCATGCACGGCAACGCCAGCACGGCGCGGGCCGCATGAGCTCTTTCCGGATGAATACCTCCGCCGTGGCGCGGCTGGAATGGCGTCGCCTGATCGTGCGCCCGCTGGCCTGGGTGCTGGCCGCCATCACGCTGGCCTGGCTGGCGTGGAACTTCACCCTGCTGATGGGTACCTTTCTCGCGTCGCAGATGCAGCGCGCGGCGCTGCCCGATAGTCCGGGCTTTACCGACCTGGTGGCCGTACCGTTGCTGGCCCAGCTGGTCCAGCTTGGCTTTATGGTGGTGCCGCTGCTGACCATGTCGGTAATCGCCGGCGAGCGGCGTAGCGGCACGCTGCCGCTTCTGTTCGCCGCAGGCGTGACGGCCTCGCGCATCGTGCTTGGCAAATATCTGGCCGTGTTGGGATGGCTGCTGCTGTGGCTGCTGCTGACGCTGGCGATGCCGCTGGCGTTGGCTCATCTCGTCAACCTCGACTGGGGCAAGCTGGCCGCGGCCACGCTGGGACTCATTCTGACGCTCGCCGCGCTGGCAGCGTTGGGCATCGCCTGCTCGACGTTTGCGTCGCACCCGGCGATCGCCGCGGCCGCCGCGCTGGTGATCACGCTGGCGCTGTGGTACGTCAACCTGGGTGCACAGATGGCCGGGATCAACGGCGGCGCCATTAATTGGCTGGCCATGAGTTCGCATCTTCAGCCGATGCTGCGCGGGCTGGTGTCGACCACCGACATCGTCTGGTTCGTGCTGCTGATCGCGGTGTCGCTGACCCTGGCCACGCAACGGCTGTCCGCCGAAAGGGAGCGCGGCTGATGCGCACTTTGTTTAGACGTCTGGACGGCTGGCTGTTTGCGCTGATCCTTTTACTCGTAGCCGGCGCTGTGGGCTACCTCAGCACGCGCATTTTTCACGAGTCGGACTGGACCGCCAACGGGCGCAGCAGCCTGTCGCCGGAAAGCCGCGCGGTGCTCGCCACGCTCGACGGTCCGGTGGACATCGTCAGCTACGCCAATCCGCAGGGCGATCTGCGCCAGACCGTGGCTGGTTATCTGCAGCGCTATCAGCAGGTGAAGCCCGATCTCACGCTGCGTTTCGTCGACCCGCAGCTGGACCCGGCAAAGATGCGCGAGCTGGGCATCACCGTGGATGGCGCGCTGATCGTCCACTACCGCGGCCGCGAGCAGCGGCTGGATGAGCTGTCCGAAAGAAGTCTCACCAATGCGCTGGAGCGCCTGGTACGCGGCAGCGACCGCATCGTGGCCTTCGTCACCGGCGACGACGAGCGCCGCGCCGACGGCAAGGCCAACGCCGACCTCGGCACCTTCATGGCGCAGCTGGAAGGTCGCGGCAT
The DNA here is from genome assembly GCA_903827735.1 of uncultured Rhodanobacter sp. Lineage (GTDB taxonomy): Bacteria > Pseudomonadota > Gammaproteobacteria > Xanthomonadales > Rhodanobacteraceae > Rhodanobacter. The sequence continues at coordinate 4,297 of CAIKJM010000140.1, forward strand.
GCGCGCCGTGCCGCTCAACTTTTCGCAGGCCTCGGCGGTGCCGGAACACACCGATCTGGTGGTGCTTGCCAGCCCCACCCTGCCCTTGCCACCCGGCGCCGTACAGGCGCTAGTGACGTACGTCCAGAACGGCGGCAACCTGCTGTGGCTGACCTAACCGGGCAACAGCGATCTGGGGCTCGGTCCGCTATCCGCCGCGCTGAGCGTTCGGGTATTGCCCGGCGTGCTGGTCGATGGCTCGGGTGCCGCGCTGGGTCTGAAGGATCCCCGCATGATTGCGCTCGGCGACTACGTGCCCAACGCCATCACTCGCGGCTTCACCCTGACCACGCTGTTCCCCCAGGTGTCGGCGCTGGCGCAGATCGCGCAGGGCGATTGGGCCGTGCATGCCTTCCTGCGCTCCAGCCCGCAGAGCTGGACCGAGTTCAAGCCGATCGACAACAGCCAGCCTTCGGAGATCCGCTTCGATGCAGCAGCCGGTGAGCTGAAAGGCCCGCTGGATTTCGGCTTTGCCCTGAGCCGGCTCTCACCGAGCCCGGACAAGAGCGAGCAGCGCGTGGTGGTGATCGGCGACGGCGATTTTCTTTCCAACAGCTTCCTCGGCAACGGCGGCAACCGTGCGCTGGGCGAGCGCGTGTTCGACTGGCTGCTCGGTGACGACAAGCTGGTCGACCTGCCGCCGCGCGGCGCGCCGGACCGAATCATGCAGATCTCGCAAGGTGAGCTCAGCGCGGTGAGTGTTGGCTTTTTGATCGTGCTGCCGGTGCTGCTGCTGCTGATCGGCACGCTGATCGTATGGCGCCGGCGGCGGCGTTGAAGGATGCGTCGTTCGGTTCGCAAACGCTTCCTGTCATTGCTCGCCGCAGCCGCCGTGCTGGCTTTCGCGGCGTGGCAATGGCGACAGGAAAATCGCGAAGCACCCGGCACGCTGTTGGCACTGGAGCCATCCGCCATTTCGCACGTTGAAGTGCATATCGGCAATGCGCCGACCGAGCATTACGCCAAGCGGGACGGCCATTGGTATCGCATCGACGGTGCCGCCGTGCGCGCCGATGACGGGCGCCTGGGCGAGCTCACCGAAACGGCAGCCGCTCCGGTGCTGCGCTGGCGCCAGGCCAGCGATTTCGATCCCGCCCGCATCGGCCTGACGCCGCCCAGCGCTAAGCTGACGCTGGACGGCCACACGCTGGATTTTGGCGAGATATCGGTCACCGGCCCGCAGTGCTACGTGCGCGTGGACGGGCGCGTGGCGCTAGTATCGGTCCGCTATTTGCCCCGAGCATCGCGCGGCCAGGTCAGCAAGCTACCTTAGCTTCACCTTGCGCGGCGCAGTGTGCGCCCCATCTTTCATGCATCGACAGCAGGAGTCCGACCTATGGCCACGCCCGTCAAACGCAAACCGGCAGCAAGCAAAAAAACAGCGGCTAAATCCGCCAGGAAGACCGTTGCCAAAAAAGCGGCGGCCAAAAAAATCACCGCCACAAAGACAGGCGCCAGGAAAAATGCCGCTTCGGCCGGCAAGGGCGTCATCGGCGTGGTCGGCATGGCGGTGATGGGCCGCAATCTGGCGTTGAATATTGAAAGCCGCGGTCACGTGGTGTCGATCTTCAACCGCAGTCGCGAGAAGACTGACGAAGTCCTCAAGGACAACCCGGGCGCCAAGTTCGTCCCCAGCTACACGATCGAAAAGTTTGTCGCCTCGCTGGAAAAGCCGCGGCGCATTCTGCTGATGGTGCAGGCTGGCGCTGGCACCGATGCGGTGATCGCCGAGCTGAAGCCCCTTCTGAGCAAGGGCGACGTACTGATCGACGGCGGCAACACTTTTTTCAAGGACACCATCCGGCGTAACCAGGAGCTGGCCAAGGCCGGCATCCACTTCATCGGCACGGGCGTTTCCGGCGGTGAGGAGGGCGCGCTGCACGGCCCATCCATCATGCCCGGCGGTCCGCGCGACGCGTACGATCTGGTCGAACCCATCCTCACCGAAATCGCCGCCAAGGGGCCTGATGGCGCGCCGTGCGTGGCCTATATGGGCGACGACGGCGCCGGCCATTACGTGAAGATGGTGCACAACGGTATCGAATACGGCGATATGCAGCTCATCGCGGAAAGCTATTCCGTGCTCAAGCACGTGCTGGGTCTGTCCAACAAGGAGCTGACCAAGGTCTACCGCAAATGGAACGAGGGCGAGCTCGACAGCTACCTGATCGAGATCACCACGACCATCTTTCAGAAGAAGGACGAGGAAACCGGCAAGGACCTGGTCGACGTGATTCTCGATCGCGCCGCGCAGAAGGGCACCGGCAAGTGGACCAGCCAGAGCGCGCTCGACCTCGGCGTGCCGCTTCCGCTGATCACCGAAGCGGTGTTTGCGCGCGTGCTGTCCTCGCTGAAGGATGAACGCGTCGCCGCGAGCAACTATTTGCACGGCCCGAAAACCAAGGCGTTCAAGGGCGATCGCAAGGCCTTCATCGAGTCGGTGCGCCGCGCGCTGTACTTGAGCAAGATCGTCTCCTACGCGCAGGGCTTCGCCCAGCTGCGCGCGGCCGCCGAGGAGTACCAGTGGAAGCTGGACTACGGCACCATCGCCAAGATCTGGCGCGGCGGCTGCATCATTCGCGCGCGCTTTCTGCAGGACATCACCGACGCCTACAAGCACGACGACAAGCTGGCCAACCTGCTGCTGGCGCCGACGTTCGGGAAGATCGCGCAGAAGTATCAGGAGGCCTTGCGCGAAGTCGTGGCCACGGCCGTGCGCATCGGCGTGCCCGTGCCCGGCTTCAGCTCGGCCATTGCCTACTACGACGGCTACCGTTCCGAGCGCTTGCCGGCCAATCTGATTCAGGCGCAGCGCGATCTGTTCGGTGCACACACGTTCGAGCGGATCGACAAGCTGGGCAGCTTCCATGCCAGCTGGGATTGACGCGTCGGAATTGATGAGTCGGAATTGATGAGTCGGCATTGACGAGTCAGAGCTGAATACGCATGCCTGAACTGCCCGAAGTCGAAACGACCCGACGCGGTATCGAGCCGCATCTGGCCGGTCGACGCATCGCGGCCGTGACGCTGCGTCGGAACGACCTGCGCTGGCCGATTCCGCCGGAAGTCAGCGAACGGCTTCCGGGGCAGCTGATCGTCAGCGTCGAGCGGCGCGCCAAGTATCTGCTGATCCACACCGCGGCCGGCAGCGCGATGCTGCACCTGGGCATGTCGGGCATGCTGCGCGTGCTGCCGCCAGACGCGCCGATCGGCAAGCACGACCACGTCGACATCGTGCTTGAAGGCACCGCCGAACAGCGCGGCCGCGTGCTGCGCTTCACCGACCCGCGCCGCTTCGGCAGCCTGCTGTGGCAGCCTTTCGGCGAACTGCATCCGCTCTTGGCGGCGCTCGGCCCGGAGCCGCTGACCGACGCGTTCGACGGCGACACGCTGTGGCTCGGCTCGCGCGGCCGAAGCGCCGCGGTGAAACTGTTTCTGATGGACAGCGCCAACGTCGTCGGCGTGGGCAACATCTACGCCAGCGAAGCCTTGTTCGCCGCTGGCATCGACCCGCTCCGCGCGGCGGGCAAGGTGTCGCGCGAGCGTTATGCTTCGCTCGCCGCCGAAGTCAAACGCATCCTGGCCTGGGCGATCGAGCGCGGCGGTACGACCCTGCGCGATTTTCTCAACCCCGACGGCGCACCGGGCTATTTCTTCCGCGAGCTCAACGTCTACGGTCGCGCCGGCGAATCGTGCAAAGTGTGCGGCACGCCGATCAAACAGGCGGTGCTTGGGCAGCGGTCGACGTTCTGGTGTCCGCGCTGCCAGAAGTGAGCGATTTGCGTATGTAGGTTGGCGGTGAGCGCAAGCGAACCCCAACGGGATCTGCGGCGGGTGTTGGGGTTCGCTTGCGCTCACCGCCAACCTACGCGTTACTCGGATCGATGGAAACGGATCGCGATAACCCGTCAGGCGGCCGCTACTGAAGCGCCCTCGCGATTCATTCCTCGCCCCTGCTCTTCTCTACTCAGGCCACTCAAACTCGACAAACGTATTGTTGAAGTCCTCGTCATCCAGGCCGCCGCCCAGCTGCGCGACCACGCTGGCGCCCAGACCGTCGATTTCCAGCACCTGACCATCGACGAAGTGCGCGCCCAGCGCTTCGAGTTCGACCAGCTTTTCGCAGAGGATGCCCGCGTGATCGCTCAGCGCATCCGGCACGCCGCGGATGCTGATGTCGGGGCGGCCAAACTTGCGCATGCCGCGGGTGTGGATCCATGAATGATCCGGCTCGGACTCCGCGTCGCGCATGATCAGCACATGGTTACGGATCGGCGCGCCATCGCGCACCAGGAAACGGCGACGCCACGCATCGGCGTCGAGCAGGCTCAGGGTCTGCGGGTCCAGAATCGCCACGCCGCCGATATCGAGCAGGCCAGCCAGCACGCCGAAGGTGTCGCGCAGGTAGCCGGTCGCCTCGCTGTCCGCGACCGTGCCGCGCACGACCATCACCTCGGGCGCGTCCACCGCGAGCTTGTACGCATCGGGCGCATCGTCCTTGAACATGCGGCCCATGCCGCCCTTCAGCGGATAGCCCTCCCACTGGCGCAGGCTGGCGTGATTGTGGTTCACCGCCTCGATGCCGGCGGGCAGGCCCGGACTGCCGTAATCCGCTGAAGGCACGCGCACCGCCTCGAACTTGCCGAACACGTAGAACTGCAGAAGGATCTCCTCGTCGCTGGGCTGCCAGTGCGGGCGCTGCCAGGCGGGGATGATGATCGGTTGGCTCATGCGGGTTTCCTGGTCATGGTTCGTGTTCGGGTGACGTGCGCAGCGCACTAGTCGTTCAGCGGCAATACCGTCTGCTGCAGCTCGATACTGGCGCTGCCCTCGCTGATTTTCTTGAATTCGGCGCGGCTGACCGAGACATAGCGTTCGTTGCCGCCAATCTCAACCTGCGGGCCATCTTTCACCGCGCGGCCGTGTTCGTCCACCCGCACCACCATGGTGGCCTTGCGGCCGGTATGGCAGATCGTCTTGATCTCTTCCAGGTTGTCCGCCCAGGCCAGCAGATACTGGCTGCCTTCGAACAGCTCGCCGCGGAAATCGGTGCGCAGGCCGAAGGCCAGCACCGGAATCGTCAGCCGGTCGACCACGTCGCTGATCTGCCAGACCTGCGCGCGCGTCAAGAATTGCGCTTCATCGACGAAGACGCAGTGCAGCGCGCCGTTGGCGACAACGTCGGCTTCGACCAGGGCAAGCAGATTTTCTTCGCCACCAAAGCGCCGGGCCTGTGCCTTCAGACCGATGCGCGACGCCACCACGCCCTCGCCGTAGCGATTGTCCAGCGCGGGCGTAAGGATCAACGTGCGCATGCCGCGCTCGTGATAGTTGTACGCGCTCTGCAGCAGCGAGGTGGTCTTGCCGGCATTCATCGCCGAATAGTAGAAATAGAGCTTGGCCATGGGCACGCGTCGGACGGTCGGACGGGCATGGTAGCGCGGAGACGGGTGCGCGTTGGGTGCCGGAGCAGAGACGAGAGACGAGAGACTAGTTTGGCCAGCTCGGTCTGTTCTGCACCCGCAGGGGGCTGATGAATGACCAACAGCAACAACGGGCGCCCTCGCTACTCATCCCTCGCCCCTGCTCCACCCCCGCCCTTTGCTACCATCACCAGCCCACGCCACG
>CAIKJM010000141.1 GCA_903827735.1 uncultured Rhodanobacter sp.
CGCGAAGAAGGTCAGCATGATTGCGGTATTCCCCACACGCTGGCTAAAGGGCGCGCCGATACCATGACCGGCGTTGACGCGCGTCAGCAGCAGGATCGGCCGATCCGAGGTGGTGGCGTTCTGTAGCGCCGCGGTGAACTTGCGCGATTGCCACGGTGCCACGCGCGGATCGTTGGCGCCCGTCGTCATCAGCACGGCCGGATAGGCGGTATGCGGTTGCACGTTCTGCAGCGGCGAATACGCCAGCGTGGCCTTGAACTGTGCCGGGTCGCTCACCGAGCCGTATTCGCTGACGTTGTAGGCGCCGTTGGCGAAGTCGGTTTCGTGGCGGATCACGTCGTAGATGCCGACCATCGACACCACCGCGCGATAGTCGCGCGGATGCTGCACCAGCGACGCGCCCATGAGCAGACCGCCGTTGCTGCCGCCGAGAATCCCCAGGTGCGCGCGGTCGGTCCACTGCCTGTCGAATAGCGCCAGCGCGGCCGCATGGAAATCGTCGAACACATTCTGCTTGTGCAGCTGCTGGCCCTGCGCATGCCACGCTTCGCCGAATTCGTTGCCGCCGCGGATGTTGGCGTACGCCAGCACGCCGCCGCGTTCCAGCCAGGCGAGCTTGGCGCCGACGAAACCGGGCGCCACCGGAATACCGAAACCGCCGTAGCCGTAAAGTATGGTCGGCCGCTTGCCGTTCGGCGTGATGCCGCGCATCGCGATCACCGTCACCGGCACATGGCTGCCGTCGGGCGAGAGGCCGTCGATACGCTGCACCTCGATGTTCGAATAATCGGCCGCGGGCTTCACCTCGAACACCGTCTTGAGATGGCCGCTCCGCGCGTCGTATTCGGCCCAGCGCGAGGGCGTGGTCCAGCCGCCGTAGCTGATCAGCGCCTGATTCTGGCCGAGCTCCGAAGCGATGGCGCCAACGCCAATGCCCTGCGCCGGCAGCGGCACGCGACGCACGAACCGTGCCTTGCCGTCGTACTGCTCCACCCACCAGTCCGGTCCCCAGCTGCGGGTGACCAGAAACCCGCTGGCGATCGGTTCCACGTCCTGAATGGCACCATCGCGCTCACCCAGCACCTCGCTCATGGCACCCTGCGGGTCAACGGCCAGCAGCTTGCCGCGCGGTGCGTCGGCAAAGCTCACCACAAACAGCCGCTGACCGATCCACGCCGCCGTGCGCGCGTTCGCTTCAGCGCCGACGATCTTTTTCCACTGCGCGCCATCGCGTAAATACACCTCGGCCGGGCCGCCGTCGCCAACGTTGGCCAGCACCGCCAGCTGCTGCGCGCCCGGCGAGCTGAGCAGGCGATATTCGGCCACGCGCGAATAGCCCTGGCCGAACACGACGGTGTCGCTGGCCGCCGGCTCACCTAGCGCGTGATGCACCAGGGTGGCGTCGAACTGCCTGACCTCGGCCTTGCCCTGCGGCGGCACAAAGCGCACGTAGGTAAAGCCTTTTTCATCGGCGTCCCAGGCCAGTCCCTGCGGCGTGGTGCCGCCGCCGGCCCAGGGCAGCGCATCGGCCAGCACCTTACCGGTGGCGACATCCAGCACATGGATGGTGGTCAGCTCGCTGCCGCCCTCGGCGGTGCCGTAAGCCAGATAGCGCGCCCGCGGCGACGGCCAGTAGTTGGTGATGGCGGTGTTGCCGCCGCTGACATTGAGATCGACCAGCACACGCGGCTTGCCGTTCGGCCATGGCTGCGCCATCAGCAGCGGCTGCGGTTGCGGCGGCGTTTCCTGCAGGTAGAACAGCGTGCCGTGGGCCAGCAGCGGGTCGGAACGCGTGGTCGAGGTGATCGCCAGCTGCTGCACGCGCGCCGTCATCGCCTTGCCGTCCGGCATGGCGGCCAGCACCGCTTCGGTATGCGCGTTCTGCGCGGCGATCCACTTCTGCACGGTCGGATCGTTGGGGTTTTCCAGCCAGCGGTACGGATCGCTGACGCGCGTGCCGTGCAGCTCGCTGTCGTCCTTGCCCTGAGGCGTGGTGGGAGGCATCGACACCGGCCGGTTGGGGTCGATCAGCGACACGTCTCGTGCCCGCGGCGCTGCGGCGGGTTGCACCTGCGCCGCGCACCACGAACTCGCGCCGGCCAGCGCCGCGGAGATAACGATCAAGTGAACGAAGACGAGGCGCATGCGCTTTACTCAGTGTCCATAGAAGCCACAGCGTACTGCGGCGCCGCCTGGCGTGCAGCCGCGTCGACCCTGACTTTCGGCACGGGTGGGCATGCATGGCCGCCGCGCTCGGCTATGCTGATTTTTCCCATCGTTGCCCTCCGTGGAGAATGCCCCATGCGTCGACTGCTGCTTGCCGGCCTTGTCGCTTTTGCTGTGCTGCCTGCCGCAGCCGTTACGCCACCGGCCGGTGGCGCGCTCGACCTGGAAACCATCATGGCCAACCCGGACTGGATCGGGCATCCGGTCGAGATGCCGTACTGGAGCGTGGACGGCCGCAGCATTTACTACTCGCTCAAGCGCGACGGCAGCCCGGTGCATGATCTGTACCGCGTCGATGCGGCCAGCGGGCAGAGCACCAAACTCGATCCCGCTGCGATGGCGCAGGCCGAAGGCCCGGTGGTATTCGATCGCACTCATCGGCATGCGGCGTATGTGATGCATGGCGATATTTTCGTCGTCGATATCGGCAGCGGTCGGCGCACCCAGGTCACGCGCACGCCGCAGGAGGAGTCTTCACCGCAGTTCTCCGCCGACGGCCGCGCGCTGCAGTTTCGCGACGGCAACGACTGGTACAGCTACGACTTGACCAGCGGCACGACCGCGTCGGCGGCTGTGCTGAAATTCGCCAACGACCCGCAGACCAAGAAGGCCGACGAGCTGGGCGACTTGCAGCTGCGCCTGTTCAAGACGCTGCGCGACATCAAGGCCGACAAGCAGGCGCTGAAGGACGAGGACAAGGCGCTCGACGCCGCCGATCCCGGCCGCGCCCTGACGCCGTTCTTTCTCGGCGACAAGTCGGAGGCCGTCGACACCGAGCTGTCGCCCGACGGCCGCTGGCTGCTC
>CAIKJM010000142.1 GCA_903827735.1 uncultured Rhodanobacter sp.
ACCGGTACTTGATGGTCGAAGAGGAGGTGAAGGGCGTGCTCGCCTACAACCAGCCCGCCGGCCATCTCGACGACGGGGAAAGCCTGCTGGAGGCAGCCGTGCGCGAAACGCTGGAGGAAACCGGCTGGACGGTGGAGCTTTCGCACCTGATTGCTGTCGATCAGTGGCGCAGCACCGAACACGGTGACGCAGTGATCCGTTTCAGCTTCGCCGCGAAGGCGCTGAGTCACGATGCCGCACGCCCGCTAGATGCGGGTATCCAACGCGCGCTGTGGCTGACGCGCAGCGAGATCGCCGCGCTGGGCGATCGCCTGCGCAGCCCGCTTGTACTTATGAGCATCGACGCTTGGCTGGCCGGCCAGCGACTTCCGCTGAGCACCTTGGGCTACATACCTGATCAAGGCAGCCCCGATCGGGCCGCTCATCCGGCGGCGGAAGACAGCGCATGAAGGTCATGCTCGGTATCTCCGGCGGCGTCGACTCGTCGGTGGCGGCGCTGCTGCTGCAAAAGGCTGGGTACGAAGTCGACGGCCTGTTCATGCAGAACTGGGAGGAAGACGACCGCAGCGGCCCGTGCACTACCGACGCCGACCGCAAGGACGCCGTCGCCGTTTGCGGCCGGCTCGGTATTCCGTTTCACGCGCGTAATTTCGCCGCGGCCTACTGGGACGGCGTGTTCGAACATTTTCTCGCGGAATATCGCGCCGGGCGCACGCCAAACCCTGACGTGCTGTGCAATCGGGAGATCAAGTTCAAGACGTTTCTCGACGAGGCACGCTCGCTCGGCGCGGAAAAAATTGCGACCGGCCACTACGCGCGCGTCGACTGCAGTAATGGAGCCTATCGCCTGCTGCGCGCGGTGGATACGGCCAAGGATCAGACCTATTTTCTGCACGCCCTGGGCCAGCAGCAGCTGGCGGCTACGCTGTTTCCGGTCGGCGAGATCGAAAAGCCGCGCGTGCGCGAAATGGCGCGCGAGGCTGCCCTGCCGACGCACGCGAAAAAGGATTCCACCGGCATCTGCTTTATCGGCGAACGCGATTTCCGCAGCTTTCTCGCGCAGTACATTCCCGCGCGGCCCGGCGAGATGCACACGCCGAACGGCGAGTTGATCGGCGAGCATCAGGGCGTGATGTATTACACGCTGGGCCAGCGCAACGGCCTGGGCATCGGCGGCCGCCACGGCGCCAGCGGCGAAGCTTGGTATGTCGTCGGCAAGGACGTGGCCGCCAACGTGCTGTATATCGCCCAGGGTGGCGAGAACGACTGGCTGTATTCCCGACGGCTGCAGACGGAGGCGCCCACCTGGGTTGCCGGCGTTGCCCCGGCCGCGCAGTTCCGCTGCACGGCCAAAACCCGCTATCGCCAGATCGACCAGCCCTGCACCGTCGAGGTCAATGAAAACGGCCTTGAGGTACGCTTCGACGACCCACAGCGCGCCGTGACGCCGGGCCAGTCCGTGGTTTTCTACGACGGCGAGGTCTGCCTCGGCGGCGCCATCATTGCGGCCACCGACGCGCCTTACGGTGGCCTGCTGCCGGCCTTCACACCCTCAGCGGCATCCCCCACTGTTTCCGGAGAAACACAAGCTCGTGTTTGACACTTTTGCCATGAATGAAGAGCGTGTGCTCGCCCTTGCCGGCCTGTTCCAGGCCTGCGCGCTGGCGCAGCAGCTCGCCAACGACGGACGCTGCGACGAGGGCGTCATGGAAGCCAGCGTGGCCAGTATTTTCCGCATCGACGCGCCGTCCGTAGTCGGCGTTTACGGTTCGATTTCGAGCGTGCGGCTGGGCCTGCGCAACCTCATTGCCCAACTCGACGAGAGCGACCGCGACATGTCGATCACTCGTATGGTGGTCACGGTGATGAGGCTGGAGCGCAGCCTGTCGCGCCGATCGGAGCTGCTGGAGAAACTGCAGCAGGGCATCGTCGCGGCACAGCGCCAGGTCGAGCACTTCGGCCAGGGCTCGCCGCAGGTCTACGGCCGCCTGGCCGAGCTGTATGCCTCGACGCTATCCACGCTGAAGCCGCGCGTGATGGTCAGCGGCAATCCACAGCAGCTCGCCCTGCCGGCCGTGGTGGAGAAGGTCCGCAGCAACCTGCTGGCGGCCGTGCGCTCGGCCGTGCTGTGGCGCCAGGTCGGCGGCCGGCAGTGGCAGCTGATCCTGTATCGGCGCCAGTGCAGCATGCTGGCGCGCGGCATGCTGACCGGGGCGACGCTGGACAACCGCTGAAGAGTGCGGTCCACTCGGCGCATCACCCTCGCGCCGGGACAAACCATGCAAAGCACGCTGGTCAGACGCTCGTTTTCCGTGATCGAACGGATCGGACTGCTGGTCATCCTCATCGCCACGCTGTTTGCCGTGATCGGCGAAGTGCGACAGATGATTGCAGCAGGGCATTCCGCCGTCAGCGATCTGCTGCTGCTTTTCATGTACATCGAGCTCATCTCGATGGTCGAGGTGTACTGGCACGCCGGCAAGCTGCCCGTGCGCATGCCGCTGTATATCGCGATGGTCGCGCTGGCCCGGCACATGATGGTCGACCAGCAGCTGCCTGCGCTCGATCTGCTGGGAACGGCCGGCGCAGTACTCATCCTCGCGCTATCGGTGATCGTGGTCCGCTACGGGCATTTGAAATTGCCCTACAACGACTCGATCGACGGGCGGCACCTGAGCTGATCGCTCCGCGTCGTGGCCTCCTATAGTCGACCCGGCTCATCCAAAAGGTCTGCACAAGCATTCCCGTCCACGATAGAACGCACCCCTGCCCGCCTTCGCTGAACTTCTGGTAGCCCGACGTGCACATCCTGCTTGTGGAAGACGATATACAGCTCGGCGAAGCGATCCGGCACGCGCTCGAGCAGCAGTCCTATGCGGTGACCTGGCTGCGCGATGGCAACGAGGCGGCGCGCGCGCTGCGAGATCCCACCGCCGATCTGGTGCTGCTCGATCTCGGCCTGCCCGGCAAGGACGGCATGGACGTACTGCTGGAAGCGCGCCGCCAGGGCATCAAAACGCCGATCCTGGTGCTGACCGCGCGCGATGCCATCGACACGCGCATTCGCGGGCTCGATCTGGGCGCCGACGATTTCCTGGTGAAGCCCTTTCACCTCGGTGAGCTGGCGGCGCGCATCCGCTCGCTTACCCGAAGAGCGCAGGGTCTTGCCGATAACCTGATCGAAGCCGGCGGCATGCGGCTCAACCTTTCCACCGCCGAAGTCGAGTTTCGCGGTGAAAAGGTCAACCTGACCCGCCGCGAGCTTGCCCTGCTGCAGGTCTTGATGGAGCGCGCCGGGCGCATCGTGCGCCGCGACGCGCTGGAAAATTCGGTCTATGGCCTGGATACGATAGTCGAACGCAATGCGATCGAGGTGCAGGTGCACTGGCTGCGGCGCAAGCTCAGCCCGGAGGTGATCACCACCGTGCGCGGCATCGGCTACATGGTGCCGCGCGAGGCCAAGTAACATCCCCGCATGAGCACGCGAACACAACCTATGGGCCCGAGCGCATTTCCATGAAGGTGGCCCGATGAGAACGGCCAGTTTGCGCACGCGCCTGACCTGGCTGATCATCGCCGTGCAAATCAGCGTGCTGATCCCGCTGGGTGTTCTAAGTTACCAGCGCGAACTCAGCGAAATGGATCACCTGCTGGACGGCCGCCTGGCGCAGGCCGGGCGCACGTTGGGCACCTTGATCGAACACGTATCGACGCTGTCCGCGCGCGGCTCGGGTAGCGCCGTTCTGCCGGATGATGCCTTGCGCGGCGTGATGGTGCGCGTACACGAGCGCAACTTCGAGCCGGAGGTAGGCTTTCAGGCCTACGCAGCGGACGGCCATCTGCTGGCCGCCACAGCGAATCTCGCCAGCTTGCCACCACCGCCGATCTCAGAGCGCGGCTTTCGTGACCTGAGCCTGCAGGATCAGAGCTGGCGCATCTTTACGCTGAAGAATCAGGCCGGCCTGGTGATACGTATCGGCGAACGTTCCGACAACCGGCGCGCGATCACCCGCGCACTGTTGATGGAACACAGCCTGCCGCTGATCATCGGCTTGCCGCTGCTCGCCCTGCTCGCCAGCTGGGCGGTCGGGCGCGGGCTGCGGCCGCTCGATCGACTCGCCGAACACCTGGCCCGGCGACTACCCGGCAGCCGGCAGCCGGTTGCCGTGGACGACGCGCCGCGCGAAATCACGCCGCTGCTGTTAACCCTAAACCAGCAAATCGAGCGGCTCGAAGACACCATCGAACGCGAACACCGCTTTGCCGGTGACGTGGCGCACGAGCTGCGCACGCCGCTGGCCGCCACCATGATTCATCTGGAAAGCGCGCAGATCGCCGGCAGCGCGGCGGAAGTCGATGCCATGCTGCGAAGCGCGCAGCTCAGCCTGGCGCGACTGGCGCGTCGCATCGAACAGATTCTGGCACTCGCACGGCTTGAGTCCGGCGCCGCCTCAGAGCAGCGAACGACCATCGAACTGGTCGGGCTGACCACCGAAGTCATCGAAGAGCTGGCACCGCTGATTGCCGAAAAAGATATCGAACTCAGCCTTACCACCAACACGGGACGCATTCCGGTCAGTGGCCATGAAGTGGCGCTGACGGCCATGTTCCGCAACCTCATCGAGAATGCGCTGCGCTACTCGGAATCGAGTGGTCGGGTCGATGTATCCATCCAGCGCGAGGCCAGCGCCGTGATCATCGCCATTTCCGACGACGGCCCGGGCATTCCACCGGATCGACGCGAGGCAGTGTTCGAGCGCTTCCATCGTGAGGTGGAAAGCGAATCCCGCGGTCATGGCCTCGGCCTCAGTATCGTGCAGCGGGCCATCCAGCTGCATCAGGCCCATATCGAGCTGTTGGCCTCGCCGTTTGGCCGCGGACTGCAGGTGCGCATCCGCATGGCGAGTGCCAACCGCTGAGTCCGCACGAAGGCTGCCCGAATGGATGGCCATTCAGCCGCCAGCAGGTCGTGCAAGCATCCAAAAAGGTTTAGCAAAGGCTGGATTGCGATGATCCCGGGCAATCGTTGATGCGACCGCGGCGCTGTCCGTGGTGGTGCACGAACCAACTGCCCACTGGAAACATCCATGCTCGGTCTCGTCCGCTTAGCCTTGTCGCGACCCTATACTTTTGTGGTGCTGGCACTGGTCATCCTGATCGCCGGTCCGCTGGCGGCGTTGCGCACGCCGACCGATATCTTTCCCAATATCGGCATTCCGGTGATCAGCGTGGTGTGGACCTACAAGGGTCTGCCGCCGAACCAGATGTCGGGTCGCGTGATCTATTACTACGAGCGCACCCTGACCACGTCGGTCAACAACATCGAGCACATCGAGTCACAGTCGCTGCCTGGCGCTGGCGTAGTGAAGATCTTTTTCCAGCCCGGCACCGACATCCGCACGGCCACGGCGCAGGTCACATCCATTTCGCAGACGGTGGTCAAGCAGATGCCCCCCGGCATCACACCGCCGCTAATCCTCAACTACAACGCTTCGACCGTGCCGGTGCTGCAGATGGCGCTGTCGAGCAAGACGCTGTCCGAATCGAAGATCCGCGATATCGCGCAGAACGACGTCCGCACCACGCTGACCTCGGTCGATGGCGTGGCGATCCCGACACCGTATGGCGGCAAGCAGCGCCAGATCACGATGGATCTGGACCCGCAGGCGCTCGACGCCAAGGGCCTCTCGGCGCAGGACGTGGCCAATGCACTGGCCTCGCAGAATCAGATCATCCCGGTCGGCACCGCCAAGATCGGCACGTACGAATACAACGTCAAGCTCAACAACAGTCCCAAGGCATTCGAAGACCTCAACAACCTGCCGATCAAGACGATCAATGGCGCCACCATCACCATCGGGCAGGTCGCCCACGTACGCGACGGCTCTCCGCCACAGAACAACGTGGTGCGCGTCGACGGCAAACGCGCGGTACTGATGCCAATCCTGAAGACCGGCAGCGCCTCGACGCTCGCGGTGGTCGCCGGCGTCAAGAAGCTGATGCCGCTGATCGAGGAGACGATGCCGCCGTCGCTGAAGATCTCCATGCTCAACGATCAGTCGGTCTTCGTGAAAGAAGCCATCGCGTCCGTGGCGCGCGAGGGCATCATTGCGGCCCTGCTGACCTCGGTGATGATTCTGATCTTTCTCGGCAGCTGGCGCTCTACGCTCATCATTGCCGTATCGATTCCGCTATCGATCCTCTCGGCGATTGCGCTGCTGTCCGCCACCGGTCAGACGCTCAATGTGATGACACTGGGTGGTCTGGCGCTGGCGGTCGGCATCCTGGTCGACGATGCCACCGTCACCATCGAAAACATCAACTGGCACCTCGAGCAGGGCAAAGACGTCAAAACGGCGATCCTGGACGGCGCTGCGCAAATCGTCACGCCGGCCTTTGTGTCGCTGCTGTGCATATGCATCGTGTTCGTGCCGATGTTCATGCTCGACGGCATCGCTGGCTTCCTGTTCCGGCCGATGGCGCTGGCGGTGATTTTCGCCATGGCCTCGTCGTTCGTGCTATCACGCACGCTGGTGCCGACTATGGCGATGTTTCTGCTGAAACCGCACGTCACCGAAGCCGGCGGCGGCGATCATCCGGAAGACGGCTATATCAACCATCACGAGGGCGATCAGCACAAGGCCACGCGCCACGTGCTTGTGCGCAGGGCGATCGCATTCCAGCTGGCGTTCGAGCATCGCTTCACCCAGATTCGCGATGGCTACTACGCCTTGCTTGGTGCGGCCCTGGCCCATCGTCGCCTTTTCATTATGGGCTTCCTCGGTTTCGTGCTGATTTCGTTCGCGCTGGTGCCGTTCCTCGGCCGCGACTTTTTCCCGGACGTCGATGCCGGCGCCATCGCACTCCACGTACGTGCGCCGATGGGCACGCGCGTGGAGGAAACAGCGGCCGAGTTCGACCACATCGAAAACGCCATTCGAGAGGTGATTCCGGCGAACCAGCTCGACACCATCATCGACAACATTGGCTTGCCGTTGAGCAGCGTGAACCTGGTCTACAGCAATACCGGCACTATCGGCCCGCAGGATGGTGATATCCAGATCGCGTTGAAGGAAGGCCATTCGCCGACCGCCGACTTCGTCAAGACCCTGCGCGAGCAGCTGCCGAAGTCATTCCCAGGCACGGAATTCGCCTTTCTGCCGGCCGACATGACCAGCCAGATTCTGAACTTTGGTGCACCCGCGCCGCTGGACGTTTCGATTACCGGTCGAGATAGTACCGAAAACGAAGCGTATGCGATGCAGATCATGAAGAAGCTGCGCTCTGTCCCCGGCATCGCCGACGTGCGCCTGCAGCAGAGCACCAGCTATCCGCAGTTGAACGTGCACGTCGATCGCACGCGCGCCGATGCGCTGGGCATCACCGAACGCGATGTCACCAACAGCATGGTCGCCTCGCTCGCCGGCAGCGGCCAGGTGGCGCCGGCTTTCTGGCTCGATCCAAAAAATGGCGTGTCCTACGCAATCGTCGCCGCCACGCCGCAGTACAAGATGGATTCGATGGCGGATCTGGCGCGTCTGCCGGTGACCTCATCCAGCGACAAGGCCAGCCAGATGCTCGGCGGCATCGCCAGCGTTACGCGCGAACCCAGCGCCGCGGTGGTTTCGCACTACAACATCCTGCCCTCGTTCGATATCTACGCCGCCGTGCAGGACCGCGACCTTGGCGCGGTCAGCACCGACGTCAACAAGGTGCTGGCGCAGTTTGCCAGCACGCGTCCCAAGGGCACGCTGGTGACGCTGCGCGGTCAGGTCGGCACGATGAATGAGGCCTTCAGCGGACTGCTGTTCGGCCTGCTCGGCGCGGTGGTGATGATCTACCTGCTGATCGTGGTCAACTTTCAGTCGTGGCTCGATCCGTTCGTGATCATCACCGCCCTGCCCGCCGCGCTGGCCGGCATCGTGTGGATGCTGTTTGTCAGCCACACCACGCTGTCGGTGCCCGCATTGACCGGCGCCATCATGTGCATGGGCGTGGCCACGGCCAACTCGATTCTTGTCGTGAGCTTCTGCCGCGAGCGGCTGGCCATTCATGGCGATGCGGTGAAGGCCGCGATGGAAGCCGGTTTCACCCGCTTCCGCCCGGTCTGCATGACCGCGCTGGCGATGATCATGGGCATGCTGCCGATGGCCCTGAGCCACGAGCAAAACTCGCCGCTGGGCCGCGCCGTGATCGGTGGCCTGCTGTTCGCCACCTTTGCCACGCTGCTCTTCGTGCCGGTGATTTTCAGCCTCGTCCATGCGGGCGAAAAACACGCTGCTTCCACTGACCCCGTTCTGTTGCCCGGAGAAAATCCCCATGCCGCCTAACCACGAAGCCCCGGCGCAGCGCCCGCTGCGGCTGGGCCGCCCGATCGCCATCATTGTTGTCGTGGCTGTTCTGGCTACGGTGATCGGATTGGCCGTGCGTGCGCATGACTATCACCAGGTCGTCAGCTGGACGGACGCGCAGGAGCTACCCACGGTGCAGCTGGCGCCGGCCTCGGGCAAGGCAGACAGCCACGCAATGACGCTGCCCGGACGCATCGACGCGTGGATCAGCGCACCGATCCATGCGCGCGTCAGCGGGTATCTGAAAAGCTGGGACAAGGACATCGGCAGCACCGTCAAAGCGGGCGATACGCTGGGCATCATCGACACGCCCGAACTCGATCAGCAGTTCGAGCAGGCCAAGGCCGTGCTGGTACGCGCCAAGGCCGATCAACGTCTGGCAAAGGTCACCAGCCAGCGCTGGCAGCATCTGCTGAGCTCCAACTCGGTGTCCAAACAGGAGGCCGATGAAAAAAGCGGCGAAGCCGAGGTGGCCGCCGCCAACGTGCTCTCGGCGCAGGCCGATGTGGACCGTCTGGCCGCGCTGGAGTCGTTCAAGCACATCACCGCACCCTTCAGCGGCACGGTCACCAGCCGCAATACTGACATCGGCGATCTGATCTCCACCAGCGACAGCAGCCCGGCCCTGTTCACCGTGGCCGATACCAGCAAAATGCGCCTTTATGTGCGCATACCGCAGGGCTATGCCGCATCGATCAAGCCCGGCATGACGGTCAACCTCAGCGTGCTGGAGCACCCGAGCCAGACCTATAAGGCCACGCTGATCGGCTCGTCGGGCTCGGTCAATCAGGAATCCGGCGCGCTGCTGGCGCAGTTCGAGGCGCCCAACCCGAACGGTGAGCTGCTGCCGGGCGATTACGCCGAGGTGAGCCTGCCGATCACCGTGAACACGCATGTGATGACGGTGCCGTCGACCGTGCTGATTTTCCGCGCCGCCGGCCCGCAGATCGCGGTGCTGGGTGCGGACAATCGCGTGCAGCTGCAGGACATTCACATCGGCATGGACCTGGGCGATTCGCTGGAGATCGATCACGGCCTGCAGCCGGGCGATCGCATCATCGACCATCCACCGGACTCGCTGTCGCAGGGTGACAAAGTGCAGCTGGCAAGCGCCGCGTCATCGGAAAAAACCGTCCCTGCCAAGCCAAAGCAGGGTTGATCCCATGCACATCGAAACCCTCATGCAGACGCCGCTCTGGCGGAACGGCGCGAAGCGTGTCCTGGCAGCTGCAATGCTTACCGCATTGGCCGGCTGCTCGTTGGCTCCGACCTATCATCGGCCGACCATCGACGTGCCGGCCAGTTACAAGGAAGCGTCCGGTCTATGGACATCAGCCGCACCGGCCGATACGCAGTCGCGCGGCGACTGGTGGCAGATCTTCAAGGACAGTACGCTCGATGCGCTCGAGCAAAAGCTCGATGCCGGCAACCCGTCGCTGGCTGTGGCGCTTTCCCGCTACGACCGGGCGCATGCCTACGAAGGCCAGCTGCGCTCCGGACTTTTACCACACTTGGGTGTGGATGGCGGCCCCTCGAATAATCGCCAGTCGAACAATCGCCCTCTGCGCGGCAGCAACCAGCCCAACGAATACGACGCCAACACCGCGCAATTTTCGGCGGACTACGAGTTCGATTTCTGGGGCCGCGTGCGCAACGAGGTCGCTGCCGGCAATGCGGCGGCGCAGGCTGCCAGCGCCAATCTAGCTTCGGCCAAGCTGAGCCTGCAATCGCAGCTTGCCGATCTGTATATCCAGCTGCGCGGATACGATATTCAGGCACATATCCTCAACGACTCGCTGGACGCTTATCGCAAGGGCCTGGTGCTGACACAGAACCGCATGGAAGGCGGTATCGCTTCGGGTCTGTCGGTAGCACGCGCCAAAACCCAGCTCTCCGACGCGCTGGCGCAGGCCGCCGAAGTGACCGCGCAGCGGGCGCTCACCGAACATGCCATCGCCACTCTGATCGGCGTGCCGGCGTCGAAGTTTTCGCTACCAGCATCGGACGTGCAGATCGGACTGCCCGCGATTCCTGCCGAGGTTCCTTCCGTTCTGCTTCAACGTCGGCCGGATATCGCGGCCGCCGAGCGGCTCACCTTTGCCGCCAATGCCAATATCGGGGTGGCGCGCGCGGCGTTCTATCCGAGCTTCAGCCTTTCCGCGATGTTCGGCTGGCAAAACACCGGCAACGGCAGCCTGCTCACCGCGGGTAACCGCATGTGGGCATTGGGCCCTATCGGTGCATTGAGTCTCTTCGACGGCGGCCTGCGGCGCGCACGCGAGCGCGAGGCTAAGGCGAGCTTCGATGAAGCCGCTGGTCAGTACCGCGTCACTGTACTGACTGCGTTCCAGCAGGTGGAAGATAACCTGTCACTGCTGAGCAATCTCAGCCGCGAGGCGCACGACGAAGACGACGCTGCCGCATCCGCACAGGACGCCGCGACGATTGCAACCAACCGCTACAGCGAAGGCATCGTCAACTATCTGGACGTGGTCACGGCGCAGACCAGCTATCTCCAGGCCAAGCGCAATGCGGAACAGGTGCGTACGCGGCGACTGCAGGCCAGCGTCAATCTTATTCGCGCACTTGGCGGTGGCTGGAGCGACTCGGACATGAAAAAGCCGCCAACCGGGCAACCGGTGGCGGCTGTTCCATGATGCGTACAAAAGCAAACGGCGGGCCGTGCCCGCCGTTTTCCGTCCCTGGGTCGAACTCCTTTCCGATAACTCGTTACAGCTGAAGCCTGACACACGCAGATGACATTTTCGAATCACCGCGATGACAGATCGGCTGCCACCGCGGTCATTCGTGAAACGCGATCAGAACTTGTAGCTGAGCATCACGCGGTTATACGTAAACGGCTGGTTACCCGGGTTCAGGTTGTTGATGCCGCCCGACGAACGCTCCCAGCGATCTCGGATCTGGAAGCCCTTCAGGAAACCGTCGAAGTTGTAGATGATGTCAAAGTAGGTGTCGTGGAAGCTGCCGTTCAAGTCGGTGGTGTACTTGGCGTACGCCGCGACCAGCTGCACTTTCTTGTCGAACAGGTCGTAGGAGAACTTGGCCTTGGCGGCATGGCCCGGACCAGCTTCCACCAGACCGCGAATCATCGAGGTGGTGTACAGCGGGTCGGTTGCGTAGCTGGCGGTATACGGCGAGATAACCGAACCGTCGCCGATGGTCGAGCCACTTTCCTGCTCGACCTTGTTGTACATCAGGTCGAAGCGACCGTTCGGAATCACGACGCCGAGGTCAGCACCCCAGACGCGGCTCTTCACGTTGGTTCCGGCCACGCCATTGATCTTGAGCTTGTTCTCAACCAGCACGTTGCTGGAACCACCGCCGCTCTCGGTCAAACCCTGCAGACCGATGACCGGGTTAAAACCGGTGCCGGTGTCAAACACGTAGCTGCCGTCGGCATAACCCATGCGGGCGAAATCGAGGAAATCGTAGTACCAGCCCTGCGCCTTCAGACCACCGTTGAGATAGGTGGTACCCAACGCCCAAGTGCCGCTAGTCTGTTTTGCGGTCAGCGGCAGACCCTGATTGCCGCCATAGAGCGTGTCACCCTGGTACAGACTCGGATAATAGTTATTGTCGTTGAAATAATCGTCAGAGGTGCGGCTCTTATAGCTAAGCTCGCGGATACCGATGATGTTCCAGCCAGCCATCGGCGTAAATATCGCGCTCAGCGCCTCGTACGAGTTCGGCAGCAGACGTCCGTCGCTGTTGCCCATCCACGGCGTATTCAAATACTGATAACCGGCTTTTGCCAGCACCCAGTCATTCTTGTACTGCAGATAGGCCTGGCTCAGCGCGGTCAGTGAGTCGCTGGCGCCCATCAGGGTGGTATCGACGCGCTTCGGGTTGTCAGCCAGCGAGCCCAGCGCATTCGCGCTGACCAGCGACGCACCCGCGCTGAAACCATCCAGCGAAGCCGTCTGTGCATTCAAAAGAATCGAGCCGCCGAACGCGCGTGCGCTCGGCTTGGCCGCGACGTCATAGTCGTACGTGCGGTTGAAGTCGTACAGGCGAAGCTCACCGTCAACATGACCCTGCTTGAACAGATCGCTGAGGCTGTTGACGTCCGCATCATCGGCGTGCGCGCTGATGCTGAGTGTGCCGAGCACGGCAGCGATGGCTGCGGCGACAATTTTGTTGCGCATGATTGAGTAGCTCCGCATCAAGTTAGAAAAAATCGAACGACGGGGCCGACACTCCCTCGTGTCTGTTAAATTGATTTAACGCCCCATCTCGGAGCGCAGCATGCCGTGCATGCATGACGCTCGCGTATACAAATGATGACAGTTAGATGACACTGAACGCTACCTGTGCAGCCTGCCTGCGGCAAATAGCGACAATCGGAACGCGAACGGTCGCCACCTGGAAGCATCAGCGGCGGCGACTCCATGGTGACTCGACGAGATGTCCGAGCAATGACAGGCGCCGCATGAATTAGCGATGTCACACGACGACGCGTCTCTAGGCATAGCCGTTGCGGCGCGTAACCGCTCGGGCGAGCAAAAACAGCAATGCTATGCTTTGCGCTATGCCTTATAGCCCGCTTACCTCTCCTGCACGCATGGCGGAACGCTTCCGCGGTTTCCTACCCGTGGTTGTCGATGTCGAGACCGGCGGATTCGACGCGGAACACGATGCCCTGCTGGAAATCGCCGCCG
>CAIKJM010000143.1 GCA_903827735.1 uncultured Rhodanobacter sp.
AACCGCTTACAGCATTACTACCAATTTCAAGTGGTATTAAAGCCGTCGCCGGACGCCATTCAGGAATTGTATCTGGGCTCGTTGCGGCATTTGGGCCTGGATTTGCTTGAACACGATATACGCTTTGTCGAAGACAATTGGGAATCGCCCACTCTGGGCGCGTGGGGCTTGGGCTGGGAAGTCTGGCTGAACGGCATGGAAGTCACCCAGTTCACCTATTTCCAGCAGGCCGGTGGACTCGAGTGCCGGCCGGTGACGGGCGAAATCACGTACGGTCTCGAACGCCTGGTGATGTATCTGCAGAATGTGGACAGCATCTACGACATCGTCTGGACGCACGCGCCCCACGGCGTGGTGACCTACGGCGATGTGTTCCATCAGAACGAAGTCGAGCAGAGCACCTACAACTTCGAACAGGCCAACGTGGCCGAGCTGCTGCACTGGTTCGACGTCTGCGAAGCCGGCGCCAATCAGCTGATCGCGGCCAACCTGCCGCTGCCGGCCTACGAGCAGGTGATGAAAGCCAGCCACACCTTCAACCTGCTCGACGCGCGCCGTGCGATCAGCGTCACCGAACGCCAGCGCTATATCCTGCGGGTGCGTACGCTGTCGCGCAGCGTGGCCGAAACCTACGTGGCGCAGCGCGAGAAGCTCGGCTTTCCCGGCCTGAAACAGCCGAAGGAGCAGGCCGCATGAGCGCCACCAAATCACTCCTGATCGAGCTGGGCACTGAAGAGCTGCCGCCGAAGGCGCTGGATGAACTGTCTGCAGCTTTCATGCGCGGTATCAGCGACGGTCTGGCCAAGCGCGGTATCGCCGGCGATCTAGATCAGGCCGCGGCGTATGCGTCGCCGCGCCGTCTGGCAGTCCATATTCCCAACGTCGCTGCGGCGCAGCCGGCGCAATCCGTCGAGCGTCGGGGGCCTGCGCTCGGCGCCGCGCTCGACAAGGACGGTCAGCCGTCCAAAGCGCTGCTGGGTTTTGCGCAGTCCTGCGGCGTCGATGTGGCGCAGCTCGAAAAACTCGAAACCGACAAGGGCGGCTGGTATGTCTGGCGAACGGTCAAGCCGGCCCAGCCACTGGCGGCACTGCTGCCGGAAATCGTCGACGAAGCGCTGAAAGGCCTGCCAATCCCGCGGCCCATGCGCTGGGCCGGTCACGACTACAGCTTTGTGCGTCCCGCACACTGGCTGGTGATGCTGCACGGTGCCGACGTTATCAACGGCGAGATTCTTGGCCTGACGAGCGGGCGTGCCTCGCGCGGCCACCGCTTCATGCATCCCAGCGCGGTGCAGGTGGCGGATGCCGACAGCTGGCTCGACGCCATGCGTGCGGCCAAGGTGCTGGCCGACCCGGAGGAGCGTCGCCAGCGCATCCGCGATGAAATTGCCGCGGTGACGGCGCAGACCGGTGGCGTGCCGCGCGCGAAGGACGAGCTCTTAAACGAGATCGCCAACCTCACCGAGTGGCCGGTCGCTATCGCCTGCACCTTCGAGCGCGAATTTCTCGCGGTACCGCCCGAGGCGCTGGTGACGACGATGGAGACGAATCAGAAGTTCGTCCCAGTGTTCGATGCCGCGGGCAAGCTGACCGAGCATTTCATCGGCATCGCCAATATCCACAGCAGCGATCCGGCCGAAATTCGTAAAGGCTACGAGCGGGTCATCCGGCCGCGCTTCGCCGACGCCAAGTTTTTCTGGGACGAGGATCTGAAAACGCCGCTCGCTGCGCAGATGGAACAGCTGAAGACCGTCACCTATCAGCAGTCCCTCGGCAGCGTGTGGGATAAAACCATCCGCGTGGCCGAGCTGGCGAGGATCATTGCCAATCGCGTCGGTGTCGACGCCGGCCAGGCGACTCGCGCAGCGTCGCTGAGCAAATGCGATCTGCTGACGCGCATGGTCGGCGAGTTTCCCGAACTGCAGGGCGTCATGGGTCGCTACTACGCCCGCCACGACGGGGAAACGGCCGAGGTGGCCGAGGCGCTGGACAGTTTTTATCAGCCGCGCTTTGGCGGCGACGCGATCGCACCCGATGCGGTGGGCCGGGTGCTGGCCGTGGCGGAAAGGCTCGACACGCTGGCCGGCATTTTCGCCGTCGGCATGAAGCCCAGCGGCAACAAGGATCCGTTTGCGCTGCGTCGAGCCGCGCTGGGCATGGCGCGTACGTTGATCGAAGGCGGCCTCGAGATCGACCTGCGCAGCAGCTTCGTCGAAGCGCTGGAGCTGCTGCCCGACGCTGCACTTGCGGCAGGCCTCAAGCCGGGCAAGGACGGCGCTCCGGCCGTGTTGGAAGCCGGCCCGCGTCGCGCTGCGCTGGCCGGCGAGCTCTACGACTTCGTGATAGACCGTTTGCGCGGTTACTACGCCGACCAGGGCTTCACCAGCGCGCCGTTCGAAGCGGTGCTGGCCGTGCAGCCGGGCAGCCTGCCGGATTTCGATCGGCGCCTGCGTGCCGTGGCCGAGTTTGGTTTGCGGCCGGAAGCCGCGAGTCTGGCGGCAGCCAACAAGCGGGTAGGCAATATTCTGCGCAAGCAGGCCGAGGAACCCGGCGCGTTGGCCATTCCGCGCACGGTCGACCCGGCGCATTTCGAATCCGAGGCGGAACGCGATCTGGCCGAGGCGCTTGCCTCGGCGCAGAGAGAGACGGCACCATTTCTGGAGGCCGGCGACTATACGGCTGTACTGGATCGACTCTCGCGGCTGCAGGCGCCGGTCGACGTGTTCTTCGAGAGCGTGCTGGTCAATGCAGACAACCCGGCCGTGCGCGCCAACCGGCTGGCTCTGCTGGGCCAGTTGAAGGCGCAGTTCGGCGCTATTGCTGATATTTCGCTGCTCTGAGCCTGTCGTTATCGGCACAAAAAAGCAGCCGCATGGCTGCTTTTTTATTGGTAGGTTGCGCCACCGAACCGGCTGTTGCGTGCCGCTTCAAGCCACCTGATTGCCTCGACCTTCGCGAATCCGCTTGGCCAGCCGATGATTGAACGTCAGCATTGCCGTGGTATCGACATTGATACCGCCGGGACCGAGGATTTCATACAGATCAGCCAGCATGTCCGTGTTGTCGGCCAGCGTCAGCGGGCTGTCCGCCAGCTCCAGCTCGGATTGCAGAATTTTCATGGCAGTGTTGAGCCGCTGCGAGTCCACGCCGTTGTCATGCGCCGGCAGCATGCTGACCGAAGCGCCCCCCAGCCGGAGCTTGGGTCGCTGCGTCGACACGACCTCGGAGCTGTACTGATCGTCCGGGGTGGTGGTCGACGGATCGGCTTGTATCGCGCCTTCGCCGGCCACCAGCCACACCAGCGAGATACCCAGGGTGCGTGCAAGCGTCACGCAACGTGCGCGCGAAGGATCCGTATTACCGTCGCGCCAGCTGCGCACCACGCCTTCGGAAAACCCGCACATGCGGGCTATTTCGGTGGCGCTGCCAACCCGCTGGATCAGCAGCTTGATGCGGTCAGAAAAAGTGCCTCCTGGCGTAGGTGTCGGCGTATAGGAAGGCTGCATATTCATGATGATAATGGCCGTGGCGGAGGGTGTAAAAAGTTACGAGGCTAGAGGCCGGACATCGGTCCGAAACATTCAACCGGAGACGTTACGCATATTTTGTGCTGCTTTTAGCGGAAGATGTGAGCACGTTACGCCTTAGTCGCAAACATTTACACATCTTTACGTCATTGACTTCACTGGTAAATATCGACGAATAAAGCGCCAGACTTCAACCGACGCGTATTTTTTGAACGGCCGGCGCTACATCGCATGATGCTAACCAACGTACGCGCAGTTTCTTTCTTGGGAGTTTCGTAAGCTAACCTTCGGCAACGCGCCAACGTGAGCGCGGTTGACAGCCTCCGGGCTACGCCAAGGAACGAAATGAGCCAATTCACCCTGCTGGGCAAGCGCCGGTTCGCCCCGTTCTTCTGGACCCAGGCGCTGGGCGCGTTCAACGACAACGTATTTCGCAACGCCCTGGTGATGCTGGTGGCCTTCCAGATGGGCCTGGACGATCACACGGTGTCGCTTTACACGAACTTGGCACCGGCACTCTTCATCATTCCGTTTTTCCTTTTTTCGGCCACCGCCGGACAGCTGGCCGAGAAGTTCGAAAAGACCCGGATCGTCCGCTACGTCAAACTGTTCGAGATCGCGGCCATGGTGCTGGCCGCGATAGGTTTCTATACGCACAACACGATGCTGCTGCTGATTGTGCTGTTCCTCATGGGGATGCACTCCACAACGTTCGGGCCAATCAAGTACGCGATCCTGCCGCAGGCGCTCAAGCCCGGTGAGCTGGTGGGCGGTAACGGCCTGATCGAGATGGGCACGCAGCTGGCCGTGCTGATCGGGCTGATCGCCGGCAGCTCGTTGATGCAAATCCCGCATCTGGGGCCGGTGCTCGCCGGCGCCGCGACCATCACGGTCGCGATCGTGGGCTACCTTGCCAGCCGCAGCATTCCCGCCGCTCCGGCCACCGCGCCAGGGCTGAAGTTCAACTGGAACCTGTTCACCGAGACGGCCCGCGTGCTGCGCATCACCAAACAGGATCGCGGCGTGTTCAACGCCGTGCTCGGCATTTCCTGGTTCTGGTTTTTCGGCACCGTGCTAGTGGCGCAGCTGCCGAGCTATACCAAGCTCAATCTCGGTGGCGACGGGTCAGTCAACATTCTGGGGCTGACGCTGTTCTCCATCGGCACCGGCGTCGGCTCGCTGCTGTGCGAAAAAATGTCGGGTAAGCGCGTGGAAGTCGGCCTGGTGCCGCTGGGCGCGTTCGGTCTGACAGCGTTCGGTATCGACCTGTTCTTCGCACGCTCGGGTCTGGCGCCGACGCAGGGCTTGAACTGGCTGGCGTTCTTGCAGGCTGCCGGCAGCTTGCGCATCGCGATGGATCTGACCCTGATCGGCGTTTTCGCGGGTTTCTACGTGGTGCCGCTGTTCGCCTTCATCCAGAGCCGCACGCCGCGCGATCGGCTGTCCCGCGTGATCGCCGGAAACAATATCCTCAACGCCTTGTTTATCGTTTGCGCCGCCGGCTTCGGCCTCGGCATGGGCGCGCTGGGCCTCGGCATACCGCAGATCTTTCTCGCCAGCGCGATATTGAATGCGCTGGTGGCGCTGTACATTTTCACCCTGGTGCCCGAGTTCGTGATGCGTTTCATCACCTGGGTACTGGTGAACACCTTGTACCGGGTTCGCGTGGACGGTACGCAGAACATTCCCGACGAAGGCGCCGTGCTGCTGGTGTGCAACCACGTCAGCTTTATGGATCCGCTGCTGCTGATGGCCAATCTGCGGCGGCCGGCGCGTTTCGTCATGTACTACAAGATTTTCAATATCCCGCTCCTGCGTTTCGTGTTCCGCACGGCAAAAGCCATCCCGATCGCCGGCCACAAGGAAGACCCGACGCTGCTGCAGAAAGCCTATGACGCTATCGACGAAGCATTGGCCGACGGTGAGGTGGTTTGCGTTTTTCCGGAAGGTGCGCTGACGCGCGATGGCCAGATCGCCACGTTCCGCACCGGCGTGGAAAAGATCCTCGCGCGTCGGCCGGTGCCGGTCGTGCCGATGGCCTTGCGCGGGCTGTGGGGCAGCGTCTGGAGCAAGCGCGACTCGATGCTGCACCGCTCGCGGTTGCCGCGACGATTTCGCGCGCGCGTGGAGCTGGTGATCGATCCGCCGATCGCGCCAGCCACCGTGACGGCCGCTGCGCTGGAGCAACGTGTGGGTGAACTGCGCGGAACGATGGCCTGACGCGCCATCGCTCCATCCCCGTCAACTTAGCCAGCCGCCGATCACGACCAGGGCGACGGCGCTCAGCCACGCCAGCAGGGCGCGCAGCAGGGCGCTGCGCAATCGCAGCAGTTCCGTCAGCGGTTCGCTGCGCTCTTCGAAATAGCCGTCGCCCGCTTCGATATCGCTGAGGATGTCGGCCTGCGCGGCGGCGCCAAGAAAGCCCGGCTCCGCGCTGTACCAGCTGGTGGGCGCCGCCTGGCTGTGCCAGCGGCGCCACGCACCGATCACGGCTTCCCAGTGACCCACCACGGCGAGCGTAAAGGTCAGCAGCTGCGCGGGCAGCCAGTCCAGCGCGTTGGCCAGATAACGCGCGGCCGTGCGGCTGCTGGCATCGAGCGCCAGCGACTCGTCGCGCGCCAGCGTCTGCGCCAAACGGTAAAGCAGTGCGCCAAACGGACCGAGCAGAAAAAACCACAGCAGCACGGCAAACCGGCGGCGAAGCGCGGCATACGCCACCGCTTCGCCCAGCGCAGGCGCAGTCCAGATCACCGCGCCGCCATCGTCGACCAGCTGTTGTGCGGCGGCCTGCCGACTGGCGCCATCGGGCGCTTTCAGAATCGCTTCGATATCGACTTCGAACTCGCGCGGCCCAAAGCAGAACAGCAGCACGACCAGCGAAAACAGCAGGCCCAGCAGTTCGCCCAGCGGTGGATGATCGAACAGCCACGACAGCAGCAGACAAATCGCCAGCGGTGGCAGCAGCGCCAGCGCCACGCGGCCGCTGCCACTGGTGTCGGCCAGCTGTGCGACCCAGCGCCTAAACAGCCCATCGCGACGCCAGCGCGCCATTTGCGGCATCACGTGCAGCAGGCCAAGAGCAATGAGAGCGGTAAGCAGTCGGATAGCCATGAAGACAAACTCGCGAAGCGAGTGCGCATTGTATGCGAGTGGTCAGGCGCCAGCGGCCAGAAGTAGCGGAATAAAACTCAGCGCCTTACTCGAAGCAATCAACCCGCGTCAGCGACCAATACATCCAGATCGAGCCCCGCGCGCTGCTTCAGCCAATGCGCCAGCAGCTGGTAGGACACCGACAGCGCCATCGAGGGGAGAAAGCTGCCGTCGGCCAGACCGTCGACGATTTGCTGCGGCGTGAACCAGCGCGCGTCTTCCAGCTCGCGGTCGTGCAGAGTGATGTGTGGCGATGAGGCGGTGGCGATAAAGCCCACCATCAGCGAGGCCGGCATCGGCCACGGTTGCGACGAGTGGTACTGAATGTCATCGACGATGACGCCGGATTCCTCCGCCACTTCGCGGCGCACCGCGTCTTCCAGCGATTCGCCCGGTTCCACGAAACCGGCCAAGGTGGAATAACGCCCCGGCGGCCAGACTGCCTGGCGGCCCAGCAGACAGGCACCCTCGTATTCCACCAGCATAATCACCGCAGCGTCGGTGCGCGGGAAATGCATATGGGCACCGTCCGGGTTGGTGCAGCGGGCGCGGTGCCCCGCGGCGACCAGTTCGAGCGATGCGCCGCAGCGGTTGCAGTAGCGCATCTCGCGCTGCCAGTGCGCGAGGCCTTTGGCGTAGGCGAATAAACCGGCTTCGACGGCCGCCAGCTGCAGGCCGGCCGCGCGCAGGCTCATGCGCCGGGCGTCGAGTGCGGCTTCGAGGCGGTCGACCGACGCGGTTTGGTCCAGCACCAGCAAAAAATGCGGCGTCGTATCGATCAGGCCGAGAAAGCTGACCGGTAGGCCGAGGCGGAGCCTTTCGTACTCGCGCTGGTCGAGCCAGCGCAGCGCTTCGCGATCGCGATGCATGAACGCTTCGCCCGCGGCATCCAGCACTACGTAGCGAACATCCGGCGCGCTGGCCTGTGCTGCGATCCATTCCCCATCGTCGCGCCGCTCGGCCGCCCGGTTGAGTACCAGGCTGAGTCCAGCAAACGTGTTCTGGTGCGGCGGTGTGTCCCGATCCATCAAGACAATCCGCTCAGGTGGAGAACGATGAGCCGCAGCCGCAGGTGGTCTTGGCGTTCGGGTTGCTGATGACGAACTGCGAGCCGCTGAGGTTTTCGGCGTAGTCGATCTGCGCGCCAGTCAGGTACTGCAGCGACAGCGGATCGCACAGCAGCGTGACGCCTTCGCGCTCCAGCGCAAAATCGTCTTCGGC
The DNA here is from genome assembly GCA_903827735.1 of uncultured Rhodanobacter sp. Taxonomy (GTDB): domain Bacteria; phylum Pseudomonadota; class Gammaproteobacteria; order Xanthomonadales; family Rhodanobacteraceae; genus Rhodanobacter. Next base: position 7,899 of record CAIKJM010000143.1, read on the forward strand.
CTGCGCCTCGTCGAAGGTGAAGCCGTACTGGAAACCCGAGCAGCCGCCGCCGGTGATGTACACGCGCAGTTTCAACGCCGGATTGCCTTCTTCGGCAATTAGCTCATGCACCTTGTGGGCGGCGGCGGCGGTAAACAGCAGCGGTTCGCCGCTGCTGCGATAGTCGGGGATGGTGAGCAAGGTTTCCATGGTCTTTCAATGGGGGCCGTGGCGGACGGGTGCAAGCATACGCCCTATGCCGTTACACCTTCATTCAATGCCTCGGGGGCGGGCAACTCGCGCGTAGCCTCGTCGGCCTGGCGCGCGATGCGCCCGTTGACCTGAGCGCCGGCGGCCATTTCCATCGTGTGGTAGCGCAGATCGCCGTCGATGCGCGCCTGCGCCGCCAGCTCCAGCCGCACGCTCACGTAAACGTCGCCGGTGACATGGCCGTTGATCACCGCGTGCGGCACGCGAATTTCGCCCTGCACGTGGCCGTGCTCGCTAAGGGTGAAAACGGCATCGTCGCCTTCGCCGAGCACGGCGCCCTCGATGCGGCCGTCCAGATGCAGCGCGCCGCTGAAGCGCAGGTCGCCGCGGATGACCGTGCCGTGCGCGATCAGGCTGGTGTCCTGACTGGTCGGGCTGCGTTCGTTGCGTTTACGGTTGAGCATCGTGATCCCCCTGAGCGGTGATGATATTGCCACTGAGCGCATCTTCCCAGGACACGGTTTGCATGACGGACGCTTCGCCTGCTGTCTGAATGCCGATATGCAGACGCATCGGACGAAAATTCGCCGGCAGCACGATCGTGCCGTGCAGCTGCTCAAAGTACATCAGGCGGAACGGCAGGCCATCCTTTTCCGCCACATTGCCCAGCGCGGCCCAGTCCAGCTGCACCACCTTATTGTCGCGCAGGCCTTCCACGCTCACCGTGACAGTGCCGGTGATTTCGTCGTTACGCTTGGCCGCTTGCATAAGGCTCAGCATCAGATTCCAGCCGTGCGAGCCGGAGATCGGCTCCAGCTTCGCTTCCTGCAGCTTCAGGCCCTGGTGCTGCGTATCGCCGCCGACCAGCCGCGAGTAGAAGCCGAGATTGGCGCGCAGGCCGCTGATTTCCTCTTCGCGCTGGGTCAGAGTCACGCGCAGCGACTTGGTGGCCACATCGTTGACCTGCGCATCGCGCTGCGCGTTCGCCAGCTGCTGCTTCAAATTCTCGATCTGCGCATTCAGCGCGCGCTGCTGCCGGTGATCCACGGCTACCGGGTCGGCGTGGTGGCTCAGCAGCCCCACCAAAAGCCCCGTGACCAGCAGGCTGCCGATCCAGGCGGCGGCCAACCAGAGCTGGAGCCGCTTCGCACTGACGTCGTCGTGCCGGCGCACCACGAAACGCGGCGGGGGTCGTGACACCATGCGGGTCGTCCCGAGAAAAACCCAAGGTATAGCCCCGGCGCAACGAGGGCGTCAAGAAACGCGCGCCCTCTGGCAGCGATCGCGGCGCGTGCTCAGCTGGCGCGCGCCGCGGCGAGCCTCAGCTCTTGGCTTTGTTCTGCAGGTAGCGCTCGGCGCCGATGTCCTTGATCAGGCTGAACTGGGTTTCCAGCCAGTCGATGTGCTCTTCCTCGTCGTGCAGGATGGCCTTGAACATGTCGCGACTGACATAGTCGGCCACGCCTTCGCTGTAGCCGATCGCCTCGCGCAGATCGCGCACCGCGTCGATCTCCAGGTCCAGGTCGCCCTGGATGCACTCCAGCACGTTCTCACCGATGCGCAGCTTGCCCAGATGCTGAAGATTGGGCAGGCCGTCAAGGAAAAGAATGCGCTCGATCATGCGATCGGCGTGCCTCATTTCCTCGATCGACTCCTTGTACTCGTGGTCGGCAAGCTCGGTGTAGCCCCAGTCCTTGAACATGCGGTAATGCAGAAAATACTGGTTGATCGCGGTCAACTCGTTGTAGAGCACCTTGTTGAGGTACTCGATAACCTTGGCATCACCTTTCATGGGAGTCTCCGACTGGCCTTTCAAAACGTGACGACACTATACAAACGCCAACGGCCGGGCGGTTGAATGGGAATGGCTATGGTTTGCTTGCGCGATAGCCGACGCTGCGCGGGGCGTCGGCGAGTGCATCGATCGGCAGCACGCTGACGTGCCGCAAGCTTGGAATCAGGCGGCGACGCCCGGCCATTGCACCAGCGTGTGGTGCTCGATGGCCTTGGCCAGCGTGGCGCGGGCCATCGGCTCGCAACATCCGCAGCAGTCCGAACAGCCTGTGCGCGCCTGCAGCTCGCTGAAAGACTGCACGCCATCGGCCGCCTCGCGGCGGATGTCATGGTCGGTCACGGCGTTGCACAGGCATATATACATGCTGCGCATGAGAACGCGAATGCGAACGATTGTCAACAACCCGGAGAAAGCCGAGGCTTTAGGCGGCTTCGCAGCCCTTGCGCGGGCCGCCGCCTGACGGGTCGTCGTTGTTCCGTGGCGGTAGCGTGCCCAGCTGCAGGCTGCACAGCCCCTCCACGTGCGGCGCAAAGTGGCGCAGCGCGCGTTCGTACACTTCCCGCTTGAAATTCACCACGTGCGCGGCCGGATACCAAAAGTCGACCCAGCGCCACAGATCGAACTCCGGCTTGTCGCAGGCGTCGAGCTTCAGCGCCTCCTCGCCGCCGACCAGCTTCAGCAGAAACCACACCTGCTTCTGCCCGATGCACGTCGGGCGCTGATGATGGCGCACGTAGCGATTGGGCAGCCGGTAGCGCAGCCAGCCGTGGGTGGCCGCGACCACTTCCACGTGCTGCGGCGCCAGGCCGGTTTCTTCTTCCAGCTCGCGGTACATCGCTTCCAGCGGGGTTTCGTCGGTGCGCATGCCGCCCTGCGGAAACTGCCAACCGTCGCGGTTGACCCTGCGCGCCCAAAACAGCTGCCCTTGGGCATTCAAAATCACAATGCCTACGTTCGGACGGTATCCATCAATGTCGATCATCGGGCCTCCTGGTGCCATGCTGCGCAGTGCCTGCGCGCATCGCCTAGCCGCTTCCATGCCCGATTCAACCACAGCCCATCAACCAGCAGCAAGCGCCGCACTTGTACCGCCAGGCAGGCGCCATTACACTTTCGCGCCCCGCCGAGGTCGCCCGGATCCGGTATAGTGGGCAACCCCATGGCTATGTAGCTCAGCCGGTTAGAGCACAGCACTCATAATGCTGGGGTCGGTGGTTCGAGTCCACCCATAGCCACCACTAAGTTATAGATCGTCAAAAGCCTGCTGCCGCGGGCTTTTTGCGTTGAGAACTTAGGTGGAGAGCTATCGGCTCGATGCGGGCGGCCCGCATCCGAATGCCGAAGTCCCGGTCTTTATAAGTTTGGCGTACAGGCTGGCGTAAACGAAAACAGGCTGGCGTAAACGAAAAACGGGCGGCGTACCGTGTTACAAAAACTGGCCACCATTTCGCGGCTCGGCGTCCATCATCGACACGCACGACGCACTTGTCTTTGATTGGCGGCGCATCGCCTGATCAGCCTGCTTTATGTTTAGGCACTCACGGGATGGCAAAGTGGCCCAGCACTAGTGAGCTGAATAAATGTCGTAATCGGCGCATGCGATGAGCCGATTACGAACCTAGGGCTCTGCCTGCTGAGTAAAGAGGCACCCGCGGCAACAAATGGAGCAGGCCGCCAACGTGGCCGCCTGTAACCACCGTCAGCCGGTTAAAGCCATCAATCGCGCGACTGCGCCACAACGCTGCCATCGGTCGGGTCGACCAGCAGGTGGATGTCGCTGCCCTGCGGGGATTTGGCGGAGACGCTCCACAGGCCGTCGTCGAATTTGACGTCGGTCGGGTTCTGGTAGCCGGCTGTGGTGAGCTTGGCTTTGACTTCGTCCGCGTTGAGGGCAGACGGTGCATCGGCGGGATAGACGCGACCGGTGACCGGGCCGACGGCGAGCTTGGACCACTTTTTGTTGCCGCCGCGGGCCTTAGTGCGCCAGACGCCGTCCTTGAACGCCAGGCCTTCCACTTCCTTATAACCGGCGTTGGCGATGGACGTTTCGATGGCGTCCTGGGTCAGCGCGCCGCTGGCCGGCGTCGCCCACGTCACCGTGGTGGTCGTCATCTGGGTAGCGGCGGCCGGTGCCGGCGCGGTCGTCGTTGCGTTCTGCGCCATGGCGGCACTGCAAACCGAAAGCCCCAGCAAGAGGGGAAGCATGCGCTTGTTCATGGTCAAGTCCTTGTGTGTTGACGAAGTGAGGGAGGCCAGCTTGCGCAGGCGACCTGCAAACCGGCGTGAACGGGTGAACGCCGTTTAGTCCCGACTCAGGCCGCCGCCGTGAAGTTGTCGCCCGAGCGAGGGGTCTCAGGGCGGCTGGGCGTTACAATGCCGCCATGGATATCTTCAAGGTCTTTACCCTCGAGGCGGCCCACCGGCTGCCTAACGTGCCCCCGGGTCACAAATGCGCGCGCCTGCACGGGCATTCGTTCCGGGTGGAGATTCATCTCCAAGGCGAGTTAGGCGCTGAAACCGGCTGGGTCATGGATTTTTCCGACGTGAAGACGGCTTTTCAGCCGCTTTATGATCAGCTGGACCACCACTACCTCAACGACATCGAGGGTCTGGAGAATCCGACCAGCGAGCGGCTGTCGATCTGGGTATGGGATCGCCTCAAACCCGTGCTTCCCCTGCTCTCCGAAGTCGTGGTCCATGAGACTTGCACCTCCGGCTGTCGGTACCGGGGCAAGTAGGTTTGGCGGCTGCTTCGATGCAAGAGCGGGTCGAATCACCGACCAACATGTTGCGTCGCGGCATGTTTTTCTTTGCGAAATCCATTGCTATCCGCGTGTAACTCGGTTGTCGTGCCGTTAGGCCGACTGGTATACTTTTCGAGATTGGGATCGTGGCCCGTGGCTGTAGCGGTGCCGCCTGGTGTAAACCGTGCGGGGACCTTTACATGCTCAATAGTCTTGCCTCCGGTCGACGTCTAGCCTTGCGTACCGTGTTGCTGCAGCTTGCTGTAGCCGTGTTGGCCGGCCTCGTTTTTTTGACGCTGGGGCGTCGTGAAGCGATGTCAGCTGCCATGAGCGCTGCGTTCGTTGCGCTGGGTACGGCTCTGTTGTCGGTGCGTTTTTTCAGCGGGCTTAACGGCGCAGGTATGGCGCTGAGCCGACTGCTGACGGGAATGCTCCTGAAGTGGTTGGTGATCATCGGAGGGTTGATGGTCATCCTGGTTCAATACAAATTACCGCCGCTGGCCGCGATACTGGGGCTGGTGGCTGCTTTTGCGGTCAATCTATTTGCATTTAGATTCAAGGGTTAAGAGATGGCAAGCGAGCCGGGTGGTTTAACCGAATACATTCAGCATCACCTGCATCACCTCAAGCCTTTGACGGTGAGCCCGGGTGGTTTTTGGTCGGTGCATATCGACTCGCTGACGGTGTCGCTGTTCCTTGGCGTGCTGTTTTGCTTTCTGTTTTGGCTGAAAGCGCGCAAGGCGACGTCCGGCGTGCCAGGCAAGGGTCAGGCATTTGTCGAAATCGTGCTTGAGTTCGTGGACGGTCAGGTCAAGGACGTTTTTCACGGCGACCGCAGCGTTCTCGGGCCATTGGCGCTAACGGTATTCATCTGGGTATTCCTGATGAATGCCATGGATCTTCTGCCGGTCGATCTGCTTCCCATGATTGTCGAGAAGTTTGGCATTGGCCATTTCCGCGGCGTGCCGACTGCCGATCTAAATCTGACGTTTGCGATGTCGCTGACCGTTTTCATCCTGATCATTTTCTACAGCTTCAAGGCCAAGGGCTTTGGCGGCTACATGCATGAGCTGTTCACGGCACCGTTTGGCGCACACCCGCTGCTGTGGCTGCCGAATTTCGCGCTGAACATCGTCGAGCTGCTTTCCAAACCGGTGAGTTTGTCGATGCGACTGTTTGGCAACATGTACGCTGGTGAGCTGGTATTTATGCTTATTGCCGGGTTGTTTGGCGCCGGCAACTGGCTGCTGTTCGGGGCGGGCATCATTGGTTACACCGTGTGGGGCATCTTCCACATCCTGATCATCTCGATCCAAGCATTCATTTTCATGGTGCTGACGATCGTGTACATCTCGATGGCGCATGACCATCACTGATTTGTTTTTCCATTACTGAAACAATTTAGCTT
>CAIKJM010000144.1 GCA_903827735.1 uncultured Rhodanobacter sp.
CGCATGAGAAAGGCTCGCAATAAGAAAAATCTCCACTAGGCGCTGCACCAAAACGCAACTAAACAGGCCACTTTTCTATAAACAGAACTTTATGGAAAGTGTCGCAGTGAAGTGATTCCTGACGCTGATCACGCGTCCGCGGACTAGCGTCGTTTCGAGTTGCCGCACGCGTGAGAAAAACCTCTAAATTCGCCGCCATAGAAAAACGCGGGACCGCGTTGTGCGTATAAATAACTTCTCCCGGCATGCAAACAACGGTACTCGATAGGATCAAAATGACGAGGCCAGTCTTGCGTCTTATTCTTAGAAGAAATGGCAGACGCCATTGTCGATATGGCGGAATAAGGCCGGGCAAAAATGCTCGCATCCAACCCCTAGGACAGACGCCGGCTACCGGTATCTCGTGGACACTACCTACCCTGTGTCAGCGCAACGATCCGACGTGACTTCCACAGGCGCCGGGATGTTCAATGAAAAAAAAGGCCCTGCATTGCTGCAGAGCCTTGGTTTTCTTGGCGCCCGAAGCTGGACTCGAACCAGCGACCCCCTGATTAACAGTCAAGTGCTCTAACCAGCTGAGCTATTCGGGCGTGAGCTGCGTAGTTTGTAGATCGTGCGGCGGGCTGTCAAGCGATGGTGATGGACTCGGCACAGGTTTTCAGGCCGTTCGCACCCTGTAGCAAGGCACGTAAGCCGCGCCGCCCGGCAGCTTCATGCGGTGCTGTTCGACAAACGCCTGCAGCAGCTTGTCGAGCGCGCGCATGATGTCGGCATCGCCGTCGATATCGAATGGTCCAAACTGCTCGATCGCCTTGACGCCCTCCTCCTTCACGTTGCCCGCGACAATGCCGGAAAACGCGCGGCGCAGATCCGCCGCCAGCTCGTGCTGCGGACGATCGCGATGGATCTGCAGCGATCGCATAGCCTCATGCGTGGGTCGGAACGGCGTCTGGAAAGCAAACGGGATCTGCAGCGCCCAGTTGAAAAAGAACGCGTCCTTGGTATCGAGCCGATGCTTGCGCACCTTGTCGATGCCTTTAACCATCGCGCGCGCTACGGCGGGCGGATCGTTCACGATGATCTGGTAGTGCTGGGCCACCTCGTCGCCCAGCGCCAGTCGCAGAAAACGATCGATTTGCTCGAAATAGGCGGCCGACTGGCTCGGACCGGTGAAGATCAGCGGAAACGGCACGCCGGCGTTGTCCGGATGCAGCAGGATGCCGAGCAGATAGAGAATCTCCTCGGCCGTGCCCACGCCGCCGGGGAACACGATGATGCCGTGTCCCATGCGCACGAAGGCTTCGAGCCGCTTTTCGATATCCGGCATGATCACCAGATGATTGACGATCGGGTTCGGCGACTCGGCCGCAATGATGCCTGGCTCGGTGATGCCGATATAGCGGTTCTGCCGGCGGCGCTGTTTGGCATGCCCGATCGTGGCGCCTTTCATCGGGCCCTTCATCGCGCCGGGACCACAGCCCGTACAGATATCTAGGCTGCGCAGGCCGAGCTGATAGCCCACCGACTTGGTGTAGTCGTACTCCTCGCGCGAGATTGAGTGGCCGCCCCAGCACACCACGAGATTCGGATCGACGTGCGGCTTGAGAATGCGCGCGTTGCGCAGAATCTCGAATACGCCCTGAGTGAGTCCCGCCGCGCTATTTAGATCGACGCCGGTCTGCTCCAGCTGGGTCGACACGTAGACGATGTCGCGCACCACAGCGACCAGCAGTTCGTTGATGCCGCGAATGATCTGGCCGTCCACAAACGACTGGGCCGGCGCGTTGGTCAGCTCGATCTTGATGCCGCGATCCTGCTGCAGCACCTGGATATCAAAATCCGGATACTGCTCCAGAATCGCCCGCGGATCGTCGCTGACGCTGCCGGAGGTGAGCACAGCCAGCGCACAGCGACGCAGCAGCGCATGCAGACCCGAATCGCTGGCCCCGCGCAGACGGGCCACTTCGTTACGGGAAAGAATGTCCAGGCCGCCTACTGGCGAAATGCGCGCGCTGACGGTGGCGGATTTTCCCTGCAACAACCTATTTGCATCATTCATGTGAATCATTCTCCATGCAGCCGCGCAGTAGCGTGCGCTACTTTCAAAGCAAAATTGGCCGCACAGCTTCGTCCGCTTGTGCAACCAGGTCAAGCATGCACAAAAAAGCCGGCGCCCGAAGACGCCGGCTTTGTTTCATGCCACTCGATCAAGCGTGATTACGCTTTCGCTTTCGATCAGAAGAACGAGGCGCCGAAGGTCAACATCACGGTACGGCCTTCCAGCAGCGAGTAGTAAGGCGCGGTGGGATACAGCGTCGTACCGTTCACGTCCTTGACGTTGTTGGGATTGGACGCGAGAAAGGCCGTGATGTTGTTGGCGTTGGTCAGCGCCTGACGATCCGCCAGGTTGTAAAGATTCAGCTTGATATACGGCTTGTTGAACCACGAGGAAAAACTGCTGAAGCGCCAGCCTGCACTCAGATTGAGCGTGGTGTAACCGCCGACTTTTTCCGTGTTGGACCAGTCGCCGTAGATGGAGCTGCGGTATTTGGCATCGAGACTCGCCCAGAACGGTCCATTGTCGTAGCCCAGGCGCACGTAGCCGATATTTCGCGGCGTATTCAAGAAGGTCTTGCCTTCCGTATTGTAGATGCCGTCACCCAGCTTGCTTGGCGCGATGCCTGGGCCTGGGTTGATGGTGTCGGTATTGAGGTTCGTTTCCAAGGTCGATTTGGTGTAACCGTAAGAGCCGTAAAGAGTCCACTCGGGCGTGATCTTGTAGCTGGCTTCCGTATTCAGGCCGCGCATGTGCACTTTCGGTATCGATATGTAGACCGACTGGAACGTGTTCTCGTCGAAGCCGCTGACCTGCTTGTTGTTGAGATTGGACGCATAGGCATCGACGCTCGCCGAGAACTTGTCGTCGTAGTAGCGCCAGCCCAGATCGGCGGTGGTCGCGGTTTCCGGCTTGTTGTTGACGACGTTTTCCGCTGGAACGCACGTGGGGCAATTGGCGTTGAGGTACGCGATGGTTGCTCCGTTCTGCAGAACGGCCCCGTTGATCGGTGCGCGGAATGTTCGGCCGATGCCGAAATAGAACTGGTTCTGCTCGTTCAACTGAAACTTGGCACCTGCCGTCGGGCTCCATTCGTTATAGGTCTGGCTGCTTTGATCGACGCCATATCCTGCATAACCGCTGCGTACCGAGCCCGGATACTGGTAATCGAAACCGCTGCGCTTTTCGGACAGAAACGACGCGCCCGCGGTGAACGTCCAGAAATCGTTGGGCGTCCAGGTATCCGTGGCAAACGCCTTGCGGGTTTCCGTGACCGTGTACTCGTTGTATGCCTTTTGCACTGCACCGTTGGGATAACGGATCAAGTCCGACAGACCCTGGATGTCCGAAGGCACGCCGGTCACCGGGTTCACCGGCGTATAGGCCTGACTCTGCTCCTGGCGCGGACGCTCGTACCAGAAACCGTATTCGAGGCTGTTGTTCTGACCAAAGTCCTGATTGAACTTGACTGTGACGCCAGGGCGCATGGTGTAGGTGTTGCTGATGGAATACGCCAAGGCCTTAGCGTTCTTGCCGCCGACAACGCCATTGCCGTTCAGATCCTGATTGCTGTATTGGTACCAATTAAGCGGCTGGGTCGATTCGGTGAAAATGCCCGCGCCGCCGCTACCGCCGTTGCCGTACCAGAAGTAGGGCACCACGGACAGACGAAGGTCGTCGCTCAGCTTGAACTCGCCATCGAGGCTGACCATGGCGCTGGTGAACGGGTTGGTATGCAGCTTGTAATAGCAGGCCGCGTTGTTCTGCGGAGAATTGCCTGAACAAAACGTCGTACTGGTCGAACCGAGATTTGCCGCATTGAAGACGCTGGCGTAACCCTGGTTGTAGCCGCCTGAGGCAATCTGCCCTTTGGTGAGGCTTTCATAGGTATTGTTGGATTCGCGGTTGTACTGAAACGATGCGGCGATCGAGTTGTTGTCGTCGATCGTCCAGATCGATTTGCCATCCACCTTGTTTACGTTTTGCGTACCCGCCCCGCGCCACAGATCGGCCTTGTTATTGGAGTAGGACAACCACGAGCGCACCGAACCGATGTCGCCCGTATTGAAGCGAACAAAAGTACGCTCATAGCTATTGCTGCCGAAAGTCTGGCTCACGTCCACGCCGGGTTTATGCGATGGGTCGATCGTCGCCCAGGCGACCGATCCGCCGGCCGCGCCGCTGACCGGCGTATCCACATCTGGATAGCCTTGCAGGACAGTGATGTCGCCATAGTTTTCGCTGTCGCCGTATTCGGTCGAGTAGACCTTGTAGTTGCCGCTGTCGTTGGCCGGCACACCGTTAACGGTGGTACCGATTTCATCGCTGGTGAAACCGCGGATGCTGTAGTTGCCGTTGGCCAGACCGGTGTAATCGTCGGTCGAGGCATTGACACCGGGAATGCTGTCGATCATCTGCACGAACGTGGCACCCGGCGCCGCCTTGACGATGGCGTCACGGGTAATCGTTGAAACAGCCTTCGGTGCCGTCTGCACAGACATCAAACCACCGCCGAGCGAAAGCGACTGTCCCTGCACCTGCACCGCCGACAGCTGCTGCACGCGCTTGGTGTCGTTCGACGTGGTGGTGTTGGAGGTGCTGGACACGCCAGCGCGCGGCG
>CAIKJM010000145.1 GCA_903827735.1 uncultured Rhodanobacter sp.
CGGACACCAGAACCTCCGGCCGTCCGCCGAAATATTCAAGCATGGCGGTATGAGCGCGGATGAAATCGGGCGTGCTCTGCGTGGGCGTCACCATCGCAAACATCAGACTCGAGGCAGGCAACACACCCACGAACAATTCCACGTTGATCCTCTGGCGCGTTTTTGGGTCCATGAAGCTGGGGTTTCGATCGGCCAATGTTTCCTTGTCCTTGGAACGCCTCTGAGTGTCGATGAAGTGTGCTCGCTTGCCGGAGTAATCCACATACGCGTTCTGCCCGGGTTTGTGGTGTTGACGCATCACGTTGGGCAAACGCCCGATGTATTGCTGCAACAGTGCCGCAACATGCGAGTAGCACAGGGCCGTGCGTGGGTCTTCAGCACAGTAGTCTTCCCACACGAGTTGTAGGGTGATCTTGCCGTTGGCCAGGCGCTGGTGGATGTATTCCAGGTCAGGCATTCGTTTGGATAACGAGCGGGGCGGCGTCGGATTGAAGAAGGCGTGCATCTGACCCACGTCGAGATGCGCCACATCGTTCCAGAGCACGCGGCGGCTGGCGGTCAGTCGCCGATAGCGCAACACCGTGTTCTTCGACAAACCCGTGATCAAGCAAATCTCGCGGTTCGTACGCTCTGTCGTGAGGATCAATCGCACGGCCTCAAATTGTTTAAAAGCATCAAACTGTTTTTTCATGAAAAGCTCCTGAGCCGATGGCGTCCCGGGCCGGCGGCTGTTTTTAGGCAAAGGGGATCTGTGCCGGCGCCCGGATGGGCGTCGACTTGACAGGAAGAGGAAGGGGGCCTAAAAAAGGCGGGCAGTGTAGGGACTACCGCACCGCACTTAGAAGGGTCGAGAGTTGGTGCTCTCGGCCTTTCGCATTTTTAGGCCAGGAAAATCTAAGGTGGGGAATGCATTTGGCTGGCTCCTTGAATGGCGTCGCCCCGCGGCGCGGGGAGGGAGCTTTGTAGTCGAAAAAGCCAGTCTGTCAATCGACGTAAAACGAGCCCGGGTGCACCGTTGCGCCTATCTGTTGAAACCGCTTTAGCTTTAGTCACTTAGCGCTGTTGGCGCTTGGGTCTGCGAACGTTCGGGCTTCGACAGGTTTCAACTGGCCGCGACGCGAGACGACCGAAAAGAAGAAAAAAGCTGCTCTTTTTCGCTGCGGTGATGCGCGCAGAAAAACGCCGCCGAATGCGGGCAGTGGAAGCGAGGCCATGTGTCGGTTTTAAATGACAGATTGCCTATTTTCAAGTAAGGCACCGTCAGCATTGAAAATTTTGCGACGAGATTTTTCCAGTTACTCGTGCCGCCCTCGTCCAAGTCAGGGTTTTCCTACATGTTTCGACGGGCACCTGAGCCAAACTCAAAGCGCCTATGATCTACGGGGGTCAGCATCGGACCGCTGGCATCGGCGAGACATCATCCTCAGGGGGAGGACCGGATGGCGACGTTCACCATTTACTTGCTGCGCGAGAGCGTGTCGACCGCAGAAGATGCTGTCGTCACAGGGGCCAAACCATACGTCATCGCCGATGGACCTTCCGACTACGGAAAGTTGTTCGTCAAGCCAACGCACCCGAAGCCGCCCAAGTGGGCTGATCTCTTTGAAAGTTATGTGGATAAGAAACTCCTGGGCACAGTGCAGTCGTCCTCGGCCGCCTTCATTGTCCCTGTGGATGATCGCCTGTTCGCACTCACGTTTGGACAAGGGCGTTTCCTGCTTCATCCGGATGCCTATGAGGAACGTTTCGGCCTGGTCGTGACACTGAACTCCATTGGTTCGGATGCGCTGCGCAGCATTGATAAAAGAACCTTTGTGGATGACCAAAACAGTCGCGTTCAAACCAGCCAGGCCTCATCGGCGCTGAGTTTCGGGGTGGACATCGAACGGGACCTCATCCGCGGGATTGTGGGGAGGCCACTCAACGAAAATCTTGGGCGCCGTCTTGCAGGTGCTGATGCGTTGACCGTCACCACTGA
>CAIKJM010000146.1 GCA_903827735.1 uncultured Rhodanobacter sp.
AGGTGCTCGCCTTGGCCAGCGACCGCACGGACGTTTCGCCGGTGCAGGCGTGGCTGCAGCGTGACAACGCCACGCTGCAGTACACCCGCAGCATGCTGGCAGAGATCCTCACCCAGAACGCCGACTATCCGATCGCCTCGGTCGCGGTGCGTCGTCTGGCACAGCTGGCGCAGGTGCCGATCGGCTAACGGATCGTCAGCCACCGAACTGTCACCTCGGTGCAGCTCGGTCATGGAGGCGCAGGAGCCGGCATGGTCTTGCGCCTTCATGCTGTGTACTCTCCTCTCACTTGATTGCCAGGGGGATCCGCATGCGCTTTGCCTTCGTCGCCAGCGATACCAGCATCGCCCAGCAGGCGCGACGCAAACTGGTGGAGCGCTATGGCGACGTGCCGCCGGAACAGGCCGAGCTGATCGTGGCGCTCGGCGGCGACGGTTTCATGCTGCGTACGCTGCACGACTGGCATGCACTCGAGGTGCCGGTGTACGGCATGAAGCTGGGCCGGGTCGGCTTTTTGATGAACAAGCATGTGCTCGATGGATTGCCCGAGCGGGTAGCGCGCGCGCACACCGCGTCGCTGTTTCCGCTGCAGATGGAAGTTACCGACGTCAGCGGCAAGGAGCATTCGGCGCTGGCGTTCAACGAGGTGTCGCTGCTGCGCCAGACCAACCAGGCCACGCACTTGGAGGTCAAGCTCAACGGTATCGTGAAGCTCGACATGCTGGTGTGCGACGGCATTCTGGTGTCCACGCCGGCCGGCTCCACCGCCTACAACCTGTCTGCGCACGGGCCGATTCTGCCGCTGGATGCAAACGTGCTGGCACTGACGCCGATCAGTCCGTTTCGCCCGCGCCGCTGGCGCGGTGCGATCCTGCCACATCGCACCGAAGTGATTCTGCGCGTGCTCGATCCGGACAAGCGTCCGGTCAGCGCTACGGCGGATTTTCATGAGGTGCGCGACGTACTGACCGTGGCCATTCGCCAGTCGGGCGGCGAGGGCGTGCGGCTGCTGTTTGATCCCGAGCACAACCTCGAACAGCGGATTCTTGACGAGCAGTTTGCGTCGGCGGAATGATCTGAGCGGTGTGGTCACTGCGTTGAACGTAAAAGGAGAAATCGGCTATGCGTATTGACGCGCACGAAATAGGCCGGGCTGCGTGCTAGATTGAAATCCACGATCATGCCGATCAAGCCGCGCTGTTAGCCGTGAACCCATCCATGCCGACAAACGTAACTGAAGCCGATGCCGGTAGCGCTGGAGCGCACGATACAAATGCCGCTCGCGACAATCGCCTGGTGGTGGCCATTTCCTCGCGTGCGCTGTTCGATCTCGGCGACAGTCATGCGCTGTTCGAGCGCGATGGGCTCGATGCCTACCGCAACTTCCAGATCGATCACGAGAACGAGATTCTCAAGCCCGGCGTGGCTTTTCCGCTGGTGCAGAAGCTGCTCGGACTCAACAAGCTGGCCGGCAACGTGCCGCCGGTGGAGGTCATCCTGCTGTCGCGCAACTCCGGCGATACCGGGTTGCGCATCTTCAACGCGATTCAGCATTACGGGCTGGAGATCAGTCGCGCCGCGTTTACCAGCGGCGCGCCGACCTCCGACTACATCGCGCCGTTCAAGGCCGACCTTTTCCTCTCCGCCAACGCCGAAGACGTCGGTCGAGCGCTTGCTGCGGGCGTGGCTGCTGCGACGATTCTTCCTAGCACCGCGCCGCCGCGCGCCTCCGAACAACTGCGCATCGCCTTCGACGGCGACGCGGTGATCTTCGGCGACGAGGGCGAGCGCGTGTCGCGCGAAGAGGGACTCGAGGCCTTCCATCGTAGCGAGACCGAACACGCTGCCGAGCCGCTGTCGGTGGGGCCGTTCCAGGGCTTCCTGACCGCGCTGCATCGCTTGCAGACGGCGTTTCCCGCCGAGGATTCGCCGATTCGCACGGCGCTGGTCACGGCGCGCTCCGCTCCAGCGCACAAACGCGTGATTCTCACCCTGCGCAAGTGGGGCGTGCGCATCGACGAGGCGCTTTTCCTCGGCGGCCGCGACAAGGGCCCGTTTCTGGACGCCTTTGGCGCCGATATCTTTTTCGACGACTCGCCGGCCAATGTGGAGTCGGCACGCATGCACGTGGCCACCGGGCATGTGCCGCACGGGGTCAGCAACCGCGGCTGATCGTTGATCGCCGATCGCGCCTATCGCTGTTTTCCCAATTCGTTTGTTGTTTCCGCAAGGATGGAACCGACACCAGATCATCACGTTGGCGCGCCCACGATGAACGTCCACTTCAACGCGGGAGCTCGATCATGCAGATCACTCGGAAACATGTCGGAACGCTGACGATGCTTGGCGCTTTGGTACTCAGTCCATTGGTCATAGCGCAGAACACTAGCGGGATGGCGCCTGCAGCGTCCAGGCAGGACACAGCCTTTGTCGCAAAAGCCTCGGCCGCCGGAATGACCGAAATTCAGGCAAGCAAGTTGGCCGACTCGCGCGCGCAGTCAGCCGCGGTCAAAAGCTTTGCAGCGACGATGGTGACCGATCACACCAAGGCCGGCGATGAGCTTTCCGCGCTGGCGCAGAAAGACGGCTTTACCCCGTCCGCGTCGCCCATGCCCGCACAGCAAAAAGCGCTGGCCAAGCTCGAAACGCTCAACGGCGCAGCCTTCGACAAGGCCTATTCGTCAATGATGCTGAAAGATCACAACGAGGCCGTCGCGCTGTTCAAGAAAGAGTCGACGAGTGGAAAAAACGACGATCTCAAGTCGTTTGCTTCACAGACCTTGCCGACGCTCGACGAGCATCTGGCGATGGCTAAAAAGCTCTGAGCTGCCAGGCCGCGAATCAGGCACCAGGCTGAAATGCCTGGTGTTTTTTTATGCTCAGGACTCCGGAACTTGTTCGCTGCGAGAACCTTGCAGGCACCCGCATTTCGACTATTTTGATGAATACGAGAGTTCGCGTGAGAAAAGCAGTCAAACGACCTTGGTGCGGCGCCACCAGCGCGTGACCTTATACTCCCGTACGAAGGTGAAGAGTCCCGAACCCAGGATGATCACGATGCCGATCAGCATTGGCCAGTCCAGCGGATCGTTGAATAGCAGATAGCCGAATGCGACCGCCCACAGCATCTGGCTGTACTGGGTCGGCGCCACGTGGTTCGCCGGCGATTTTTGCGTGGCCAGCATAAGCAGAACGGCAGCCAGAGCTGCCAGCAGCCCGTAGCCGAGCAGCAGCATCCATTGGTGAAACTGCGGCCAGCGAAAATCCCACAGCATCAGTACGCCAGTAAGCAGCAGTGGGCCGATGACACCGGCGCCGTAGAGCGTGACGCGCTTTTCCTGTGATCCGGTCATGCGCAGGGCGATCATCGAGATGGCGCCGGAGAGACCACAGATCAGCGCCGCAAGGTGGCCGACGCCGAGCGCGCGAAATCCGGGGCGCAGCACAACGAGTACGCCGACAAACCCCGCAATGACGGCCGACCAGCGGCGCCAGCCGACGTGCTCCTTGAGGAAGATAACCGACAGGATGGTGACGAAGATCGGCATCAAAAAAATCAGCGCGAACGCTTCGGCCATCGGCAGCGCGGTGAAAGCAATCACCGCCGAGGTACTGCCGATCGCGCCGAATATCGCGCGCACCAGCCAAAGGCTTGGCCGCTTGGCAATGATGACCTCGCGCCAGCGATCGCCCTTGCGCTTGATGAAAGGCAATGCGGTCAGGCCGAGCAGTGCGCCGAAAAACACCGCCTCGTACGACGGCAGCGAGCCGCGCAGCAGCTTCACGAACGCATCGCTCATGGCATAGGCCGCGAACGCCATGAAGCCGAGCAGCACACCTTTGTACATTTTTGCGGGTTATCGAAACAGGGAATGGTCACAGTATCCGCGTTTCCTGCGGCAACCGCATGCATGGCGGGAGGACTGCGACGTAATCCCATGCCGGCACGCCGGCAGTGGCCGACGTGCCGATCCGCTTCAGAGGCAGTCGACCAATCCGTCATAGATCGACCGGCTGCTGCCCGGAAGAATCACGCGTATGGGATTGCTGACATTCAGCGCCGCGATCAGGTCCGCCACGCGGGTCTTCGGCGCCAGCGGGCTGCGGCAACGCCAGTGTTGGCTGTCGACCAGAATCTTGCCGTTTTGCGGATTCACGTCGGCATTGCTGGCGGCGAAGACCCAGACACAGCGTCCGACGCCGCCGGTGGTCCTGTCGACGGAGCACCGGTAGTCCAGCGACTCGATATTGCTGTAGTCGCCTTCGCAGAACGTGTCGCCGCAGACGTCGTCAAAGTTTTTTCGCAGCTGGCTGGTAATGCTGACCAGGCATTGATGTCCGCGTCGCTGGTCAGATAGCTGCTGATATCGACGTATTCAGAGCCGCTCGCTGCAGTGGCAGGGGCGATCGGCGCTGCCGCCGTGGCGGCCGGGGAGGTGAGGACAACTAGGGCGAGCAACAGCCCGCCGAGGACGGTTCGCATGGAAAACTCCTTTTCTCGGGGATGGGAGAAAGCGTCTGGCTCTGCCGGCCGTGACGCTTCCACGTGAATCGGCCGGCGTTTTCTTTTTAGATCCCTGGCAGGCCGCGGCACAGCGGGTTTTGCCGACGCCTGTCGTCAGTGTCGCTGCCGGTGACCCTCATCCCCGTCCCCGCTACACTAAGGGACTTGCCTGATCACTTTGGACCTTTGCCATGGCTACGCGCCTCGATCCGCTCGATCTTTACGACGTCCGTTCGCTGCTCACCGACGAGGAGCGCATGGTGCAGGACTCCGTCGGCCGCTTCGTCGACGAACGGGTGCTGCCGATCATCGGCGACTGCTTCGATCAGGCGCGCTTTCCGAAGGAGCTGATCCCGGAAATCGCTGGCCTGGGCCTGCTGGGCGCCACCATTCCCGAGGAATACGGCGGCGGCGGCATGAACAGCGTCAGCTACGGCCTAATTTGCCAGGAGCTGGAGCGCGGCGATTCCGGCCTGCGCAGCTTTGCCTCGGTGCAGAGTTCGCTGTGCATGTATCCCATCTACGCCTACGGCAGCGAGGAGCAGAAGCGCCAGTATCTGCCGGGTATGGCCGCCGGCGAGATCATCGGCTGCTTCGGCCTCACCGAGCCGCACGGCGGCTCCGATCCGGCCAACATGAAAACGAATGCCAAAAAGGACGGCGGCGACTGGGTCATCAACGGCGCCAAGATGTGGATCACCAACGGCAACCTCGCGCATATCGCCATCGTCTGGGCGATGACCGAGGACGGTATCCAGGGCTTCGTGGTGCCGACCGATACGGCCGGCTTCAAGGCGCAGGAAATCCACAAAAAGATGAGCCTGCGCGCGTCGGTGACCTCCGCGCTGTTTTTCGACGGCGTGCGTGTGCCCGACAGCGCGAGCCTGCCCAACGTCAAGGGCCTGAAGGGTCCGCTGGGCTGCCTCACCCAGGCGCGCTTTGGCATTACCTGGGGGCCGATTGGTGCCGCCCAGGCCTGCCTGAAGGAAGTGCTCGACTACACGGCCGAACGCAAGCTGTTCGACCGACCGCTGTCGTCCAATCAGGCCGTGCAGCTGAAGCTGGCCGACATGGCCCGCCGCATCACTACGGCGCAGCTGCTGTCGCTGCAGCTCGGTCGTCTGAAGGATGCCGGCAAGATGCAGCCGACCCAGGTGTCGCTGGCCAAGTGGAACAACTGTCGCATGGCGATCGATATCGCCCGTCAGTGCCGCGACCTGCTCGGCGGCGCCGGCATTACCACCGAGCACGGCGCCATCCGCCACGCGCTGAACCTGGAGTCGGTGATCACCTATGAAGGTACGGAAACCGTGCACGAGCTGGTGGTGGGTCGGGAGCTGACCGGCATCAACGCGTTCTGAAGCGGAGCGCGTCGCTCATGCGTCGTGAAGCGGGATATGAAGCCATGGGTGCGAACAGTGGCAGCAGCGCCCTGCCCACGGCTGAGTGCAACAGGGGCAACTCGACGATGGAGTCCTTGCACGCAGCACTGGCGGCTGTGCTTCCGGACCTGCGTAGCCGCTGTCGCGATCCCTGGGTCGTGATCGGCAGCGCGGCCGCCTGCTTGGTCGGCGCCGACGTCAGCGTGGCGGATCTGGACCTGCTGACCAGCGTCCGGGATGCGGACGCGTTGCGCGACCGTTGGCAACGGCAGCACGATGCGGTGCACCGGCCGGATGGCGCGGAGCGCTTTCGATCGCGCTTCGCACGCTACCGTTTTGTGGGTCTGCCGGTGGAAGTGATGGGCGGCCTCGAGGTTTTTGGACCCGATGGCTGGAGGCCGCTGCGGATCGATCGGATCGTGCGCGTGAGCATCGCTGGACGATCCGTTCCGGCGCCATCGATCGCGGAGCAGATCCGCGTACTCGACAGCTTCGGGCGTCCCAAGGATCGTGCACGCATCGCCGTTTTGCAAAATCTATGCGAGATTCTCGAATGATCACTATTTACGGCAAACGTTCGTCCGGCAATTGCTACAAACTGCAATTGCTGCTCGATCAGCTGGGCCACGATTATCGCTGGATCGAGGTCGACAGCGCTCGCGGCGAAACCCGAACCGCGGAATATCTGGCCAAAAACCCCAACGGCAAGGTGCCGCTGCTGGAGCTCGATGACGGTCGCCGATTGGCCGAGTCCGATGCGATTCTCTGCTACCTCGCTGAAGGTACGTCCTACTTGCCGAATGATGCGTGGCTGCGTGCACAGACGCTGCAGTGGCTTTTCTTTGAGCAGTACAGCCACGAGCCGTATATCGCCGTGGCGCGCTTTATTTCGCTTTATCTGCCGGCGGATCATCCTCGTCGGGCCGAACTGCCGCAGCTGCATCAGCAAGGTGCAAAGGCGCTGGCCGTGATGGAAGCTCATCTCGCCTCGCACGACTGGCTGGCCGGCGAGCGCTACAGCATCGCCGACATAGCGCTCTACGCCTATACCCATTGCGCCGCTGACGGCGGATTCGATCTGGCCGTCTATCCGGCGATATTGGCGTGGCTCGCGCGCGTGAAGTCGCAGCCTGGGTATTCGCCGCTGCAGCATTGATCCAACCGTCATACCCCTTCTTCTTTCCGATACTGAGCCCATGTCCATTCCGTTTGCCATTGCCGCGCGCCACAAGGGCTTCAACCGAGCCGAGATCGTCGACCAGAACTTTATGGAGTTTGTGCAGCTGTGGCAGGGCGACGCGGGCAGCGCTCCACAGGCCGATGCGCCGGTGCTTGCCGGCAGTGCGCTCGACGCGCGCGGCTTTCGCGAGCTGCTGGAATCGCAGCTGATCAGCCGTCATCTGGACCTGATGGCGCGCGTGCTGCGCGTGCAGAACAAGGTGTTTTACACCATTGGATCGAGCGGCCACGAGGGCAACGCCATGGTGGCGCGGCTGACCCGGCATACCGATCCGGCGTTTCTGCACTATCGTTCGGGCGGATTCATGGCCGAGCGCTTTCGCAAGCTGCCGGGCACTGATGGAAAACCGCGCGACCCCGTGATGGATTCGGCGCTGAGCTTTGCCGCCAGCAAGGACGATCCGGCCTCCGGTGGTCGGCATAAGGTGTGGGGCAGCAAGCCGTTATGGGTGCTGCCGCAGACCTCGACCATCGCTTCGCACCTGCCCAAGGCGCTGGGTACGGCAGTGGCGATCGAGCAGGCGCGGCGTATCGGCCACGCGCTGCCGATTCCCGAGGACAGCATCACCGTCTGCTCGTTCGGCGATGCGTCGAGCAATCACGCCACCGCACAAACTGCATTCAATGCCGCGGCGTGGACGGCCTACCAGAAGCTTCCCGCGCCCGTTCTGTTCGTGTGCGAGGACAACGGCATCGGCATTTCGGTGAAAACGCCGACCGGCTGGGTCGCGAGCAACTTCCAGCATCGTTCCAACCTGGACTATTTCTTCGCCGACGGTCTCGATCTGGCCGAAGGCTATGCGCAGGTGCAGCGCGCCGTCGAGCACTGCCGCCGCACGCGCCGCCCGACGTTTCTGCACCTGAAGACCACGCGCGTGATGGGCCATGCCGGCACCGATTTCGAGATCGAGTGGCGCAGCATCGAGGAGCTGGTGAGCGTCGAGTCGACCGATCCGCTGCTGCGTTCGGCTGCCATCGCGCTGGAATCCGGGCTGTACAGCAAGGACGAGCTGCTCAACCTCTACGAAGCCACCCGCAAGCGCTGTTTTGCGGCGGCCGAAGAGGCCGATACGCGGCCCCGCCTGACGTCGCTGGCGGATGTGATGAAGCCGCTGGCGCCGTACACGCCTGCGGCTGTCGAGGCGGAAGCTACGCGCGCCGATTATGCGGACAAGCGCCTTGCGGTTTTCGGTAGCGAAGCGAAGCTTCCGGAGCATCAGCCGCCGCGGCATCTGGCCATCCAGATCAATCAGGCGCTGCACGACCTGCTGGCCAAATACCCGCAGGCGCTGCTGTTCGGCGAGGACGTGGCGCAGAAGGGTGGCGTCTACACGGTGACCAAGGGGCTCAACAAAGCGTTCAAGGGCAGCCGCGTATTCAACACGCTGCTGGACGAGACGATGATTCTCGGCCTGGCGCAGGGCTACGCCAATATGGGCATGCTGCCGATGCCGGAAATCCAGTATCTGGCGTATTTCCACAACGCTTGCGACCAGATTCGCGGAGAGGCGGCCTCGCTGCAGTTTTTCTCCAACGACCAGTACCGAAATCCGATGGTGATGCGCGTAGCCTCGCTGGGTTAC
Source organism: uncultured Rhodanobacter sp. (assembly GCA_903827735.1). Taxonomy (GTDB): domain Bacteria; phylum Pseudomonadota; class Gammaproteobacteria; order Xanthomonadales; family Rhodanobacteraceae; genus Rhodanobacter. Next base: position 8,709 of record CAIKJM010000146.1, read on the forward strand.
CAGAAAGGCTTCGGTGGTCATTTCCACAACGACAACTCGATCACCGCGCTGCGCGATATTCCCGGGCTCGTGGTCGGCTGCTCCAGCCGCGGTGATGACGCGGCGATGATGCTGCGCACGATGATGGCGCTGGCCAAGGTCGATGGCCGCGTCTGCGCCTTCCTCGAACCGATCGCGCTATACATGACCAAGGACTTGTACGAGGCCGGCGACGGCCAGTGGCAGTTTGCCTATCCCTCGCTGGATCATGCGATGACGCTAGGCGAGGGACGCGTCTACAACGAGTCGGCGAATGATCTGGTGATCTTTACCTTCGGCAACGGCGTACCTATGGCGCTGCGCGCGGCGAAGACGATCGAGGAAAACCACGGCTGGCAGATTCGCGTGGTGGATCTGCGCTGGCTGGCGCCGCTCAATAACGAGTTTATCGCCGAACAGGCGCGGACGGCCAAACGGATTCTCGTGCTGGACGAGGGGCGCCGCAGCGCCGGCGTGGGCGAGGGCGTGATCACGGCGATCGTTGAAGGTGGCAGTGGCGCCACGCCGATGCATCGCGTGGTTGGTGCCGACACGTTTACGCCGCTGGCGGGTGCCGCCTTGCTGGTGTTGCCGGGCGAGGCCGAGGTGGTGGCAGCGGCAAAGTTGCTGGCTACGCGGTAGCGAGTGCTGAAGCGAAAACTCAGACATCCCTACGACGTTTTTCCACCACGTGCAGGCGCGAGTGTGCCGATGCCGTCGCGGGCTTGATGCCTTCGAAGAGGCACACTTGGTTTCGTCCGCTGAGTTTGGCGGTGTACATAGCCTGGTCAGCGCGTTCGGCAAGCGACTCCACGTCGTCGCCCTCGCGCCGCATGGCGACACCAATACTGACGCTGAGCAGGTACTTGTCGTTGACGGGAATTTCTAATCGATGCACGCGCCGACATAGGCGGGTGGCGACGTGCATCGCGTTTTCTTCGGTCGTGTCGTCGATCAATGCCACGAATTCCTCGCCGCCGTACCGGCCCAGAATATCGCTCGGGCGCAGCTCGGCGCTCAGCGCGCGTGACACGGCGATGAGCGCGCGATCGCCGGCATTATGGCCCTGGCAGTCGTTGAGCTGCTTGAAATGATCCAGGTCGAGAAACAGCATCGCGATCGGACGCGGCTCACCAGAACCGAGCATCACGTTGGCACGCTCGCTCCAAGCCCGGCGATTGAAGGTGTTGGTCAGCGCATCGTGATCGGCCAGCACGCGCACTTTGTCGCGGTCGTGACGCAGCCTCAGCGCGCGATCGGCTAAGCCTAGCGATAGCACGATAGCTTCGAACGCGCCCCCGGCGAGGCTGGCGTCGTTGAGCCAGTCCAGGCTGGGCAGCGCACCGTTCGCCTGGGCGCTGGTCATTGCGGTAAGCAATAGCAGCGGCGTCCAGCCAAGCAAAAAAAACCACGCCTGCCTCGAGCCGTGAAACCCGGCCGTTAGGGCGGATATCAAAAGCAGCGCCGCGCCCAGCATCAGCATGGGATTGAGCAGAATCTGCGAGGTCTCCGTCAACAGCGTGATCTGGCTGCAGCGCATCACCGCCAGCAGACCCATGCCAACGGCCAGCGCGATCACCGGCACGCGCAGCAGCGGCGCCCGCGTGCGCAGCTCGCAGAAGCGCATCATGAACAGCGACGCAAACGCGACCGACAGCGCCACCGCTACCGCGCCGCTGGTCATGCCCATACCGGCCAGCCATCGCCACTCCAGCGGGTGAAAAAGGAAGCCGGTCTGAATACCCTGGATAAACGTGTAACAGAGGATGAAGCCGGCGTACCAGGCGAAGGTGATGTCGCGCAGCATTAGTGCGAAACATAGCGCCATCAGCACCATCGACAGCATCACCGCAAAGCTGGCACTGGCGAACACCAGCCACTGCGCATCCTGCTGCAAATAATCGTTCCACGGCTGTATTTCGAAACGCACCGGCGCGCTGGCAACCGCGGATGGCTCGAACTTCAGCAGAATGGGTGCCGATGCTGCCTGGTTCAGTGGCACGCGCCAAGCGAGCCGTCCGTGGCCGTGAGCAGCCGCCGAGAAATCGTCCAGCGCTAGCGCTGTGACTTGATCCTGTCCATATACCGTCACGTTACCGAGCGGTGGCGGGTAGATGCTCAGGACGCGTTCGCTGTTGTCCCATGGCGGCTCGGCGGCGATCACAACCCAGCTGCCTAGTGCGCTCACCTGGAAACGCTGAAGAATCGATGGGTCGAAGCTTTTGAGTTGGCCTCCGCGGTACTCCTGCATCACGCTCTGAGGCGTATCGCCGGGGACCATCGGACGCCAGGCGCCGCTCAGCGGTGCCGAGGCCGCCGCAGGTGCCGAGCCCAGTAGAGCAAGGCAGATCCACAGCACGGCCAGCGCTCGTCGAAAGCGCGCTGGTGCCGTTAATGTGACCCGCCTCTCCATTTGTGTCGTCCTCCTTTGCAATGATCACAACGCGGTTGCAGCAGTGCGTCGAGTGGTCGAAATTCGCCCGTTCCCGCCGCTCATAGATGCCGTCGCGGTCTTCTTCGTGCAGCGGGCGTCTATAACCTCCAGGCTGGTCATGGCAGCGTTACGCTGCCATGAGCCCACAAGGCCAATCTCCCAGTCTAGGCGCCAGACGCCAAGGCCCGGTGAAGACACGCCGGTGCCTTGCTCGGATTTGGCGATTAACCGACGGTGATCCCCAATCCGATCATAGCCAAGTAGCTTCGCAATAGGCATGGCAGCACAATCTGTGCCAGCTCGAAGTGCACTACAGGAGAGGGCTCCGTCGCCCGTTCAAACCTTGGTTAGCGCCGGACTGGAAGCTCGCATGCGTCTGCTGGCGTGAAGCAGCGATAAGTGTCAGCAGACGTGAAATGTCACTAGCGGCGCAAGATAACGCTTAGTGGACGCAAAAAACGCGCCCTCGCCCGTTTGAGAGTTATAAATGCGCCGTCATCCATGCCACCCAGCGCTTGTAGACGTCGGTAGTGCGCACGATGTCGCTGGGAAAATGCGTGTCCGCCGGGTAGGCGTAAAACTCCACCGCCACGCCGTTGTCGCGCAGCGCGTGATACCACTCGTAGCTGTTCAACAAGGGGACGTTGGGGTCACCGACGTCGCCCATGATGAGCGTTGGCGCTTTTACATTCTGGGCGTAGGCAATCGGCGACTGATCGCGCCATATATCGTGATATTTCGCCAGCCAGGGCGAGCCGCCGAAGACGTAGATGTCGCCCTGTTGATAATAGGCCAGCGTGTAGTCCATCACCCAGTCGGTGAGCGCGGCGCCGGAAACCGCGGCTTTCCATACGCCGTAATGGCCGGTGAGCCAGGTCGTCATGTAGCCGCCGTAGGACCAGCCGGTCACGCCGATCCGGTTTTGATCGACGCTGCCGAGTTTTTCTACTGCGGCAAGTCCTGCCATCACATCGTTGCCGGGGCCGGTGCCGGTGTCGCGAAAAATCGCGTGCTGATACGCGTCGCCCAGGTTCGTGCTGCCGCGGTAGTTGGGCTGGAACACCAGGAAACCGGCGGCGGAAAGCAGCTGGGCCAGCGGCGAAAAGTGCAGCGTGCTGGCGGATGCCGGGCCGCCGTGAATCACCAGCACCAGCGGATATTTTTGACCTTTGCTATATCCGGTCGGATAGGTCAGCACGCCGTCTTCCTTGAAGCCGTCCGGCCCGGTCCATTCGACGGATTCGCTGTGCCCCAGCGTGAGTCTGTCGGCGAAGGCGTTGAGGTTGTTCAGCCGCCTCGGTTTGGCGCGGGCAGACGACATCACGTACAGCTCGCCTGGATGGACCGCCGTGCTGCCGATAAAGGCGATGGCGCCCGCGTTGGACACGCTGACCTCCGGGTTGGCTTGGACATCGCCAAGATCGAGCTTTTTCGCCGAGCCGCTCAGCGGCTGTTCCCATAGCGTTGCCTGCGTGCCCTCATCACCGGCAAGCAGCAGAGCCTTGCCGCGCGGCAGCCACGCGTAACTGGAAAAGTTTCGCGCGGCGGCTTTTGTCACGTCGCGGCCATCGGCACCGTCGTCGACATACACGGCGTTGCCGTTATTCTGATCGCCGTTACGCGGACGCAGGTAGGCGGCGCTGTCGCTATCGAGTGCATAGGTGAAATCGCCAGCGCCTTCGCCCGGGACCACGGTGCGCGGCTCGCCACCATTGGCATCCACGCTGGCGATCACCGAACGAAACGAGGGGCCCCAGTACGGCCCGGGGAACCGGGTAAAGGCGATGCGCCGACCGTCCCGACTCCATGCCGGTATCGGTGCCGAGTCCTGCTGATCGGTCTGCAGGCTGAAATTGCCCTGCGTGAGTCGCTTGGCCGAACCGCCCCCGCTCGGTATCACCCACAGATGCCACGGCGTCAGCGCGGCGCGCGCCAGGAAGTTGTTGTCGGTGACCTGGAAGGCGTCGTCATGCGCCTTGATCGCGGTTTCGTTGGCGGGTTCATCGGCGGTCACGAAGGCGAGCCGTTTGCCGTCTGGGCTCCAGCTGAAGGATTCCACGCCGTACTTGGTCGCGGTGAGGCGCATCGCGTCGCCGCCGCGCATCGACAGCACGAAGATCTGCGCCTGCTTGGTTTCCTCATCATGCGCGATAAAAGCCAGCCGACTACTGTCGGGCGACCAACGCGGCTCGGCGATATCCGTGCGCTTCCAGGTGATGGCACGCGTCTCTGCACTGGCGACGTCGGTCAGATCGATTTCTTGCAGATTCTTGTCGGTTTTCCAGTCAGGCCGGGAAACGACCACGGCGATCTGGTTGCCGTCGGGGGCGATCTGTGGATCGCTGAGGTTCACCAGCTTTTGCAGGTCATCCAGCTGAAAAACAGGATTCCCCGCGGCGGCAGATAACGAACTTGCCAGAGTGCAGCTGACGGCCAGGACGATCGGCCCGGCGAATTTCATCAAGTATTCCCCTTTTCCGAATTTATTGACGGAGCCGCAGCGCCAGCCGCGCGGCGAGCGACGCGTTGGCTGCGCGATCCCGGCACAAACAGTGACACGTTCGCGTGCCCCCGGAAAGAACGGGCGACCAGGTTTCGTCAGAGGAAAAGTTGGCGAGGAGCATCACCGGATGTACTCCCGCATTTCCGACGTATCGGTCATCCATGGTCATAAAAAAAGCCCCGGAAACGCTGAGCTTTCGGGGCTTTATCGTATGGGGTTGGTGGAGCCTGGGGGGATCGAACCCCCGACCTCGTCATTGCGAACGACGCGCTCTCCCAGCTGAGCTAAGGCCCCACGTGACTTGGTGATGTTAGCAGCGCAGGTCGTGGTTCGCCAAGGGTCGGTGAACGGTACGGCGCGCTGGTGTCGGAAGCGCGATGGTGAGGCCGGCCAGAAGAAC
>CAIKJM010000147.1 GCA_903827735.1 uncultured Rhodanobacter sp.
ATGTTGCACGAGGCCCAGCGCACGTCGGCACCAATGTCCTTCAGCGTCTCGATCAGGACGGCAGTCTGGATCGTCATGTGCAGCGAGCCCGTCACGCGCACATTCTTCAGTGGCTTGGCGGCGGCGTACTTCTGGCGGATCGACATCAGGCCCGGCATCTCATGCTCGGCGATGTCCAGTTCCTTGCGGCCCCAATCGGCCAGGGAAAGATCAGCCACTTTATAGTCGGCGATTTCGACTTCTTTCGTTACAGCATTCATGCAGTGTCTCCGGTTAGTGCGAATGAATTCGCGTGTGTTAACCGGGCGCCGTTGTGAAACTTGCCGCACCGAGCCTGGCCGTTTTAAACGGTCGCAGCGCCCCTCGGCGGACAGGGGAAAGATTTGATTATAGCTGACCACAGCACCGCGTTGGATTGGTAGTCTTGGGAACACCTGAACGGAGTTGCCCATGCCAGCAAGTCGCGAAACTGCATCCCTGCCGCACGACGGCCCCCTGCACGAGGACGTGAATCGTCTGGGCACCTTGGTCGGTTTGATGCTGGCCGAACAGGGAGGTGAGGGCTTTTTCGAACGCGTCGAATCTGTCCGCCAGGCCGCTATCCAGCGCCGTCGCGAGGGTGATTCGGTCGAGGCCCTGGCCGATACGTTGGCGGGCCTGGAGCCGCATGATGCCGAAAGCCTTGCGCGCGCGTTCGCCACGTATTTTCAGGCGGTGAATATTACCGAACGCGTTCACCGCATCCGCCGTCGGCGTGAATATCAGCGGGATGGCACGTTGCCGCAGCCCGAGTCGTTGCTCGATGTGCTGACCCAGCTCAAGGATCAGGGTGTTGGCATCGACGAGCTCTTGGGCTGGCTCAATCGCATGCAGGTGGAGCCGGTCTTCACCGCGCATCCCACCGAGGCGGTGCGTCGTTCTCTTCTGGAAAAAGAACAGGCTATCGTGCGGGCGCTGGTCGACAACTTCGATCCCACCCGCACGCCGCAGGAGCGCCGCGAGGACGACGATCGCATCTACATGGCGCTTTCTTCTGGCTGGCAGACCGCCGAAGCGTCGCCAGTACGGCCGACCGTGCAGGACGAGCACCACCACGTCGGTTTCTATCTGGCCAACCCGATTTATCGCATCGTGCCCGCGCTGTACGAGTCGCTGGCACAGGCGTTGAAGACGGTCTACGACGTGGAAACGCCGCTGCCGCAGCTGCTCAGCTTCGCGACCTGGGTCGGCGGCGACATGGACGGCAACCCGAACGTCGGTGCACCCACGATCGCGGCCAGTCTCGCGACCCAGCGCGCACATGTCCTGGAGCACTACGCGGAGGACATCGGTGCGCTCGCGCGTCTGCTTAGTCAGACCGATCGGCGGGTGCATGTTGACGGAGCGCTTTCGCAGCGTCTGGCGGATTATCAGCAGCGCTTTCCAAAGGCCGCGGCGAGTATTCGCCCGCGGCATGCCGATATGCCATATCGCAGCCTGTTGACCCTGATGGGCGCACGGTTGCGGGCTACGGAAGAGGATCTTCATTCGGAAGGCTATACGTCGCCGAAAGAATTGCAGGACGATCTGGAAATCATCGCAGCCAGCCTGATCGATCACCACGGCGTGCATGCCGGGGCCTATGTGGTAAAGCGCCTGATTCGACGGGTCCGGACTTTCGGTTTTCATCTGGCGCGGCTGGATGTGCGGCAGGATTCGCGCGTGCATGACGAAGCCTTATCTGTCCTGTTAAATGACCCGGAGTGGCTTTCGCGAGATGTTGCCGACCGCGTCACGCGACTGCAGCCATTCGCCAGCGGCGAACGGGCGTTCGACCTGAGCGAGGACGCCAACGCGCAAAGCCTGCACGACGTATTCGACACCTTGCATGATGCGCGCACGCGCTACGGCACCGACGCCATAGGTTTGTACATCATCAGCATGGCGCGCTCGGCCGCCGACGTGCTGGCGGTGCTGGCACTGGCTCGCTACGGCGGGCTGGTCACCGCTTCGGATACATCGTCGGAACATGCGCGCGGTGGCAAATCGTCAAACGTACCCATCGATATCGCACCTCTTTTCGAAACCGTCGACGACCTCAAAAACGCGCCGGCCACCTTGCGCGCGCTGCTCGATAATCCGCTGTACCGCGAGCATCTGACGGCGCGCGGCAACCGGCAGTGGGTGATGCTTGGCTATTCGGACAGCGGCAAGGACGCCGGCACGTTGGCTTCGCGCTGGGGCCTGCAGCGCGCGCAGTTGGAACTGCTGGAGCTGGCGCAGGCGGCTGGTATCCGCCTGGCGTTTTTTCACGGTCGCGGCGGTTCGGCCAGCCGCGGCGGTGCGCGCATCACGCCGGCCCTGATGTCATCACCGCGTGGCTCGGTGGCCGGCGTACTGCGTGTCACAGAGCAGGGCGAGGTGATTCATCGCAAATACGGGATTCGCGCGCTGGCGCTACGCAATCTGGAACAGACTGTGGGTGCCGTGTTGCGTTCCAGCCTGCGTCCGCGCAAAACAGATCAGCGCGAAGAGCAGTGGGTTCAGCGGATGGATCAGCTATCCGTAAACAGTCGCAAGGCCTATCGCGCGCTGGTCGATCGCGAGCACTTCGTCGAATATTTTCGCACGGCCACACCGATCGATGTGATCGAGCGCATGACGCTGGGCTCGCGTCCCGCCAGCCGCCGCAGCATGCGCGGCGTGCAAGATCTTCGTGCGATTCCATGGGTGTTCGCATGGACCCAATGCCGCTCAATCATCACTGGCTGGTATGGCCTGGGCTCGGCGCTGGAAAGTGGTGCAGCGGAGTTCGGTGAAGAATCAATGGCCGAGATGGCGCTCGACTGGCCTTTCTTCACCAACATGCTGGACGATGTGGAAATGGTGCTGGCCAAGTGCGATCTGGATATTGCCGAAGCCTTCTCGCAACTCGCCGGTCCCTTGCACGACGATTTCTTCGGCCTGATACGTGACGAGTTTGAACTCACGCGCCGCTGGGTGCTTCGCCTCAAGGGTAGCGATGCGCTTCTCGATCGTGCGCCGCGTCTGTCGCAGTCGATCCGCCTGCGCAACCCCTACGTGGATCCGATGAGCCTGATGCAGGTGGATCTGCTGCGTCGCTGGCGTGACAGCGACCATCAAGACGATACGCTGCTCGCTGCGCTCGTCGCCTGCGTCAACGGAGTTTCCCAGGGACTGCAAAACACCGGTTGACGTGCTTGGGCCTAAGTGAGAGCCGACGTTTGCCGGAGCGCCGCGCAAGGCACATTCGAACGCACCGCACATCCTAGTCCGTGGGCTTGCGTGTGAATGGGCGCGCCCTGCCGTTGTCGCTGAATAAGTGGGCCGACCATTTGCTCACTGTTGCCATTACCGATGTTTGACGCTACTCGGATAAACGATTCCTGCAACGACGAACTGTGACGAAGCGCGCGACCAGCTGAGCCACAGGAGGTGGGTGCTTTTCAGCTGGCGTTGTTCGGTCAACTCGGCTGTGGCGCTGGTGGCGGCTTTTTTGTCGTTAAGCCGTTGGCTTGATGGATAAGCGCAGCTTGATCGCTGCTAGCAACGGACGCGCGCGAGTTTCTCTCTCCAGCCCCAATTACGGACTCGATGCCGCCGTCACTATGCCGCCATCCTAGGCGCGCAATTAAACTGAACCTTAGTTAAATCTCCACATGAGGCCATGCATCCGCCGTCACGTGAAGCCGCGTAACTCAATCAGCAAGCTGCACGGATGCTGACTGACGGAATCGACCTCAAAGAACTTTTAGAAATAACTTCTCAGCTTATGCGCAAGGCCCGCTGATAGCGCCTAGTTATTTCCTCAGGTTTGTGTCGAACAGAATCATGGGAACGGAATCAGCTGCAGGGAGCCGTGAAGAGCTTTGCGAGCATTCGGCTCAGAGCTCGGCGGAATTGAGTAACCACTTGTGTTGCGAGGGAATTTTTCAATGAAGCTGAAATTTAAACCGTTATTTTTACTGCTTGGGTTGGCGCCTGCCGTTGTCATGGCATCCAGCCATCGTGAGGCACCATTCATCAGCACTATGCCGCAGCTGGATGCTAGTGATTTCTACATGTTCTCCAGTTATGAGACAGGAAGGGCGGGGTTCGTAACCCTCCTCGCAAATTACAGTCCGCTGCAGGACGCTTACAGCGGTCCTAACTTTCATGCGCTAAGCGATCGCGCTGTGTATGACATCCGTATTGACAACACTGGTACTGGCAAGGCAAACATCACTTTTCGCTTCACTTTCACCAACACTTACAACAAGCTTGCAGTGCCAACAGGAAGTAGCACGCCGACCACAGTGCCATTGATTAACATCGGCGCAATTTCGAGCACAGATCAGAGCAACCTCAACCTTACACAGACCTACACTGTCCAACTAATCAAAGACGGTGGTGCTGGCGTATTGCTGCAGAATTACAAGGGTGGATCGACCACGTTCACCAAGCCGATGGATAATATCGGCAGCAAATCTATTCCCAACTACGAGACGTACGCCAGTAGCTACGTTAGCAACATTATTATTCCTGGTTGCCCGAAACTGGGTAAGGTCTTCGTAGGCCAGCGTAAGGACGGTTTCGTCGCAGATCTCGGTGATATCTTCGACTTGGTAAACCTAAACCCTTTAGGGCCAAGAAATTCGACGTCAAATGCCCTTACCGACAAGAACGTAACTACGCTAGCGCTTGAAGTTCCTACAACATGTCTTCAGGATGCTGCAGGCGACCCAGTCATTGGTGCATGGACAACGGCCTCCGTGCAAAACAATTGGGTCCTGAGTCAAACCGGAACGCAGTCCGATTATTACGCTCCTAACAACTACGCCGCCGCCAGTTTTACCCAGGTTTCTCGACTCGGTTCACCCCTGGTAAACGAGCTGGTAATTGGCCTAAAGGACAAGGACGCGTTTAACAGCAGCGGGCCGAGCGGTGACTCGCAATTCGCGAGTTACGTTACTAATCCGACCCTGCCGGTTTTATTGAATGCGTTGTTTAGCACTGCTGTTCCCGGGACTCCGCGCAATGACCTCGTGAGCGCATTCCTTACCGGTTTACCTGGCCTTAACCAGCCGAAGAATGTTGTGCCTTCGGAAGAGCTTCGTCTTAATGTCACCACGCCAGTAACAGCGCCAGCACAGCAAAATGATCTGGGCGTACTTGGTGGCGATCTGGCAGGGTTTCCGAACGGCCGTCGCCCTTACGACGACGTGGTGGACATCGCGCTGCGTGTCGTGGAGGGTGCCATTTGCAGCACGACGTACGGTACTTGCGGCACGCAAACCTCAGATCCGAACAACGGTGCGGCATTCACCGATGGTGCCGAGTCACCGGGACCAACAGCTGCGACTGAAAACGTGACCGGTACTGAAAATGCAGCGGATACTTACCTCGATCATTTCCCGTACCTTAATACTCCGGTACCAGGATCGGTGGGTGCTTCATCGACAGCTGCGGCAGTTAGGGCAGCAAAGGCCCAAAGTCTGAAATAGTCCCGTCTCCAGGCTGTTATCTTTATCGGGCCCCGAGTATTAAGTGCGTATGAATTTCAGACTCGTGGCCAAATCTAGCGACGTATATCTCAGCGAAAGCTGCTATGTACGTCGTTTTTTTTCGCTCTTTTTGATGCTTCTATTTAGCTCCTCTGTCCGGGCAACAGATCAGGTAGCGCCCTACGTTCCGGCCAGCGCCAGTGTCATTCTGCAGCTGGTGCCACCCACGACCGATCCGCGCGTTCGCCAATTCGATCAGCTACGCAGCGATTTCAACGCACATTCGCAGGACGCTGCAAAAGCAGTAGCACTCGCGCAGGCATATATCGATTATGGCCGCTCTACCGGCGACGCCCGCTATCTCGGGCGCGCTATGGCCGTGATCACGCCATTCATGGCTCGAACACCGCCGCCCATTCCGGTCATGCTTGTTCATGCGACCATTCAGCAGAGTCGACACTTCTTCCAGGTTTCGCGCGATGAGCTGTTGCAGATACTCAAACGCGATCCGAGCAATGTGCAGGCCTTGCTTACTCTCTCCACGGTCGCCATGGTTCAAGGCGACCATGATCTGGCCAACCGCCTGTGCGTGCAGATGACTAACGCCGCAGGTAATTTTATGGGGATGATCTGCACAGCGTCGTTGCGAAGCCTCAGCGGCAAAGGCGCTCAGGCCTATGCGCTGCTTTCCTATGTTCAAGACCCTGGACCGAAGGCGCCTCCGGCTATCAAGGCCTGGATACAGGGGTTGATGGCCGATACTGCCGCGCGCATGGGTAAGCCAGACGTTGCCGATACTCATTTTAAAAATGCCCTGAAGTTAATGCCGGGCGACAACTTTCTACTCGCTGATTACGGTGAGTTTCTGATCGATCAAGGGCGCGCTAAAGAAGCGGTTGATCTAGTCAGTGGTGACACTCAATCGGACACATCATTCCTTGTGCTGGTGACTGCTGAAAAGGCTCTCGGATCCCCCAAGGCCAGAGCCGACATGGCTGAGATGGATGCTCGATTCCAGTCGATGGACCAGCGCGGCGATCACGTTTTCCTACGCGAAGAAGCAAGCTACATGCTCCATGTTCAACACAATCCGAAAATGGCGCTGGATCTCGCCAAGCAGAATTGGCTAGAGCAGCGCGCTCCGAAAGACGTGCGTGTTTACCTGGAGGCTGCGCTGGCAGCGAACGATCCTTCTGCGGCAAAGCCCGCGCTCGATTTCGTTACAAAAACTGATCTCATTGATGCAGCGATCGATCCACTTGTAAAGCAGCTGCAGGCAGCAAATGTGGTGGCAGATCCGAAAAGCAAAGGGACGGCGAATAGGTCGTCAGCGACAGGCCTGCCGTCATCCGGTAACGGCCGATGAACTGGCGAAGGCTGCTATTTACTCTGTTTGTCGCGGCGCTGAGCGTCACGCCGCTCAGCGCGCTTGCACACAAGGAGAGCGACGCCTACCTGACACTGCGTGCCGATCCGACAAATGATCACGTGATGCATGGTCAGTGGGATATCGCGCTGCGCGATCTCGACTACGCGATTGGCCTCGACGCCAACCATGATGGTGCGATTACCTGGGGCGAGGTGATGGCTCGACGTGAGGCGATCGAGCAGTACGCCTTGGCACGAATGGAGGTCAAGGGCGACGGCATCACCTGCGACATGCAGCCGACCGGTCAGAAGATCGACGAGCACACCGATGGCGCCTACGACGTCATCCTTTTCGACGCGGTTTGCGACAAAAATATTCCGAGCAAGCTGACTGTCGTCTACAAGTTGATGTACGACCTCGACCCTTATCACCGCGGCATCGTCACGATCCACTCGGGCGACAAGATTGCAGGCGCCGTGCTGGGTCCGAGCAATCCGGTGGCGAGCCTTAACCTGCGCGAGCCGGATCGTTGGGGCGAGTTCAAGAGCTTCATGACCGATGGCATCTGGCATATCTGGACCGGCATCGATCACATCATGTTTCTGCTGTCGCTGCTGCTGCCGGCCGTCTTGATCATGCGCCGTAACGGCCCAGGAAGGCAGGGCTGGCGCAGAAGCGGCGCAGTTGCCGAGAGCAGCGGTGCGTTGATGGCGCTGGCGCCATCGACATCGCGCTATCGCTGGGAGCCCGTGGCCAGTTTCTGGCCGGCTTGTCTTGATGTGATAAAGATCGTTTCAGCGTTCAGCCTGTCGCACTCAATCACGCTGTCGCTGGCGGTGCTCGGTTATGTCCATGTGCCAAGCCGGCTGGTGGAGTCGGGCATTGCGCTGTCGGTGATGGTGGCGGCGTTCAACAACGTCTATCCGCTGGTCAACAAGCGCGTTTGGCTGATTGCTTTTGCGTTCGGCTTCATTCACGGTCTCGGTTTTGCCAGTGCGCTGACCGGCCTGCAGCTGCCGACTGGCGCCATGGTGGCGTCGCTCGGCGGCTTCAGCGTGGGCGTGGAAATCGGGCAGGAGGCCATCGTGCTGGCTTTCCTGCCGTTCGCCTATCTGCTGCGCAAGACGCGCTTCTATCAGGTGGTGATGCTGCGCTGGGTATCGATGGTGATCATCGTAATTGCGCTGGGATGGCTAGTACAGCGGGCGTTCGATATTCTGATTCCCGGCTTCAGCGCGATCCTGCCGGCCTGATCGCGAGGCAGGGTGCGTGCCTCCGTTATGGCCGTTTAGCCGTCCAGTTCCGACCAGCGCTTGTAGGCGGCATCCAGCTCAAGCTGCATCTTTGCCACCGCTTCGTTGGCCTTGGTGATGGCCGCACTTTCCTGCTTGAAGTAATCGGCTTCGGCCATCGCATCGCCGTGGGCGGCGATACCGCTTTCCAACTGCTCGATGCGCAGCGGCAGCTGCTCCAGCTCGCGCTGTTCCTTGAAGCTGAGCTTGCGCTTGGGTGCGCCCGGAGTTGCGCTGACCGCAGCCGCAGCCGCAGCCGCAGCCGGCTTGCCCGCAGCCGGTGCCGACGTCTTCACGCCCGCGCGCTGACGCAGCCAGTCGCTGTAACCACCCACGTATTCGCCAATCTGGCCATGGCCTTCGAGCACCAGCGTGCTGGACACCACGTTGTCGAGAAACGCGCGATCGTGCGAAACCAGCAGCAGCGTGCCCTGATAGTCGGTGAGCAGTTCTTCCAGCAGCTCGAGCGTTTCCACGTCGAGGTCGTTGGTCGGCTCATCCATGATCAGCAGGTTGGATGGCTGCGCGAACAGCTTGGCCAGCAGCAGGCGATTGCGCTCGCCGCCGGAGAGGCGGGTGATTGGCGCACGCGCTCGCTCGGGCGAAAACAGGAAGTCCTGCAGATAGCCGACGATGTGCTTGCGCTGGCCGTTGAGCTCGATGAACTCGCGACCCTCGGCCACGTTGTCCAGCGCATTGAGTTTGTCGTTGAGCTGCACCCGGTGCTGATCAAAATACGCGATCTGCAGGCTGGTGCCCAGCTCGGCCGTACCG
>CAIKJM010000148.1 GCA_903827735.1 uncultured Rhodanobacter sp.
CCAGCAGGCAGCCGAAGAGCAGATTGTGCAGCACCGTATGCGTGGTGACCTCGACCAGCGACGAGCGGTCGTAGAACGGCACCACCCGCACGCCGGGCGGCAGGGTGCCGTCATGATTGAGCTTGTCCACCGCCGCCTTGACGCGGTTGACCACGTCGTTGGTCTGTTCCGTGCGGTTCATCACGACAATGCCGGTGACCACATCGTCCTGATCGTCGCGCCCGGCATTGCCCAGTCGCGGCACGGCGCCGATGGAAACCTTGGCGAGGTCGCTCACCAGCACCGGCGTGCCGTTGGATTGGGACAGCACGATATGGCCGATATCGTCCACGTCCTTGATCAGCCCGACACCGCGGATATTCACCGACTGCTGGCCGATATTGATCGTGCGGCCGCCGACGTTGGTGTTGGCATTGCCGATGGCGGCGATCAGCTGCGGCAGCGTGACGCCGTAGCCCTGCAGCTTGTTGAGATCGACATCGACGTCGTACTCCTTGGTCGTGCCGCCCCAGGTCACCACCTGCGCGATGCCTGGGACTGAGAGGAGTCGCCTCGTCACGACCCAGTCCTGCAGCGTGCGCAAGTTGGTCAAACCGAAATGCGGCGGGCCGACGATCTGGTAGCGGTAGATTTCGCCGACCAGGCTCGATGCCTGGATCTGCGGCTGCACGTTGTTCGGCAGCGTGACGTTCTGCTGCAGGTTCAGCGCGGCCTGCGCCAGCGCAAAGTAGTAATCGACGCCGTACTTGAAGGTCACGCGGACGAAGGACAGACCATAGAACGAGGTCGAGCGGATATTGTCGACGCCGGGCGTGGTTGCCAGCCCCACCTCCATCGGTCGCGTATAGCTGCGCTCCATTTCCTCGGCGGACAGGCCGGGCGCCTGGGCGGTGATCTCGAGGATCACCGGGGCAGGGTTGGGGTAGGCCTCGATATTGAGCTTGGCGTAAGCGACCAGTCCGGCGCCGACAAAGGCCAGCAGCGCCAGGATGATGATCGAGCGCCGGGTCAGCGCAAACGCGATAAGACCTCTGAACACGTGGGGTTCTTCCGTATCCGGGCTTACTGCGACTGCAGCGCCAGCGCGCTGCTGATAAACAGCGCACCGTCGCCGGCCAGCTTCTCGCCGGGACTGAGGCCGGCAAGAATCTGATCCATGCCATGTTGTTGGAGGCCCAGCCGAACCTCTCGCCGTTCGAAGCGCCGACCGTCCTGCGTGGTGAACACGGTCATGCTGCCATCGCCTTCGCGCACGACCGCATCCGGCGGCACGGCCACCGAAGGCGTCGGTGCGCCGGTCTGTACCGTAAAGTTCGCCATCGTCTGCGGATGCAGCTGATGCTGGGGATCGTCGATCTGCGCCCGCACGCCGATGCGGTGGGTCCCGGGGTCGGCTGCGCTGCCGATGTAGCTGATGGTGCCGTGCAGCTTCCGCTGCGGCAGACCGTTGACGCTGACCTCGACCGGCTGGTCCATCCGCACGCGGGCGATCTCGTCTTCGGGTACGTTGGCCACCACCCAGACGCTGGAAAGGTCGGCCACCACAAACGCCGGCGAGGATGCGCCCGGCTGCACCAGGGTGCCCGGCGCAATATTGCGCGCGGTGACGTGGCCGTCGATCGGGCTGCTGATCGTCAGCGTGTTGTCGATCGTGCGCGTGGCGATCAGGCGATCGATCTCGGCATCGGATTTGCCGAAGATCTTCAGCGCATTGCGCGACGCCAGATAGTTGCCGTGCGCCGTTTGCTGATCCGACACGGCCTGCTCCAGATCTTTCTGCGCATTGGCCTGCACCGCGAGCATCTTGCGCGCGCGCTCAAGTATCTTGGTCGACAGATCGAAGACGGCCGCATTCGAAATCAAGGCCGATTCCGCCTGAACCAGATCGGGGCTCTCAACGGTGAACAACACCTGGCCTTTCTTGACGTCGTCACCCGCCCTGGCCCGCACCGCGAGCACGCGACCCTGGTAAGGCGAGTAAATTTGCGCAGTGCTGTCCTGATTAAAGTCGACGTATCCGAGCGCATCCAGCCGGGCATCAAAGGCCTGCGTGGCGGCGCGGATCACATGTACCTGCGTCGCCTGCTTGTCGCTGATCGTTACGCTGTCTGTCGGGCCAGCCGTTTTCGGCGGGGCCGAGTCAGTGCTTGGGCTGGCCGTGCGGTTCGAAAAGTGCAGCCAGCTCCACGCTGCGACCAGCACGATCACAGCAGCAACCGCCCAATGTCGATGACGTCGATGGCGCATGCCTGTTCCGGTTTTTCTTGGTTCGCACGGGATATCCGGCGCACGACGAGGCCGTGCCGGCCAGTGCAGCGCCGATCACCTTATCGGCCACCCACGAGGACGAACAGTTACGATCCGGAAAGGTTTGGCGAGCCGGCGAGGCAGCTTAGTCGCGCGGAAGCCGGATACTCACACGCAGCCCCGGCTGGGCGTCTTCGAGCGCCATCCGGCCGCGGTGCAGCGCGACCACGGCGGCCACGATCGACAGCCCCAGACCGTTGCCGCGCAGATGTCGGCTCGCATCGACGCGGAAGAAGCGTTCGGTAGCGCGACCGATCAGTTTGGGCGGAATGCCCGGGCCGTTATCCTCGACGATCAGGCAGAGGCTTTCCGGCTCAGCGGTCACGCGCACCGTCACCTGCGTGCCGGGGCCGGCGTACTTCAGCGTGTTGTCGAGCAGGTTGGCCATGACTCCGGCGATCAGGTCGCGATCGATCGAGGCATGCGCCGTCGTTTCGATGGCCAGCGCGATGGTCTGGCCCTGATTCTCAGCTGCCGGCTGGTACAGCTCGACGATGTCGGTAATCACTTCGCCCAGTGGCATCGAGGCGAAGTGCTGACGACGCACGCCGGATTCGGCTTCGGCGATTTGCAGCAGCTTGTCCAGCACGGTAGTCACCGCATCGATTTCGTCGATGGCGTACTGCGCACTGACTGGCAGGCGCTCGGCATTCGACGGCAGGCTCAACGCCTCTTCGAGGTTGCCGCGAATGCGGCTCAGCGGCGTTCGCAGATCGTGCGCAATGGCATTGGACACGTCGCGCGCGGTTTCCATCAGGCGCTCGATTTCATCGAGCATGACGTTGACGTCGTGCGCCACCATCGCAAACTCGTCCCGCGATCGGCCGACGTCGATGCGCTTGTCCAGATTGCCGGCGGATATTTCCGTCGTCGTGAGGTGGATCGCGTTTAGCTGCCTTTTCAACTGCCGACGAAACAGCCACGCGCCGAGCGCCGCCAGCACCAGCGCCAGCAGGCCGCCGAGCGATAGCGCGGTGACGCTCATCCGTTCGAGCTCGCGCTGATCGCGCATGTCGCGTCCCACCACCAGCGTGCTGCCGTCGGGGAAGCGATAGATCAGCAGGCGGCTGACCGAGTCTCGCCCCAGCCGCTTCACCGGCTGTTTGACCAGTTCGTTACTGTGACCGCTGAGACCGGGCCACGCGGTGAGGTTGCCGATGATCTTGCGACCCTGCGGATCGACCAGCAGGTAGATCTCGGTATCGACGTCGCGATCGTCGGTCAGCAGAGTGTGTATCTCGCGTTCGAGCGCCGGCTGGCCCGCCTGATGGCGTATGTCGATCAGGCGGCGGGAGGTCGCGGTGAGCTGCGCGTCGATATTGCGGGAGATCAAACCGGCGGTGCCGACATAGAATACCGTCGAGATCAGTGCGACCGACAGCAACAGCAGCAGCCCGTAGCCGACGGCCATGCGAAACACCACGGAGTGGCGGAAGCTAGCCATCGCTGACGTTTTCACCGGGCGCTCGCACGGTATAACCCGCACCGCGCACGGTGTGGATCAGCGGGGCGGCGGCGTCCTTGTCGATCTTGGTGCGCAGTCGGCTCATCTGCACGTCGATGACATTGGTCTCGGGGTCGAAGTGGTAGCCCCACACCGCGGTCAGCAGCATTTTTCGCGTAACGACTTCGCCCTGGTGGCGAACCAGATACTCCAGCAGCTGATATTCCCGCGGCTGCAGACTAATCGGCTGCTGGTCACGAAATACGCGGCGCGCGCGCGTGTCGACTTTCAGATCGCCGACAACGAGCACGCCCATATCCTCGCGCTGTCCGGCGCGACGAATCAGCGCCTCGATGCGCGCCAGCAGTTCATCGAACGCAAACGGCTTGGTCAGATAATCGTCGCAGCCGTCGCGCAGGCCGCGCACGCGCTCATTCAGGCTGCCGAGCGCGCTGAGAATCAGCACCGGGGTGGCATCGCCGCGCCCGCGCATGGTCGAGAGGATGTCCAGGCCGTCGAGCGCGCCCGGCAGCATGCGATCGAGCACGACCACATCCCAACCCGATTCGTTGACCTTCGACAGCCCGCTCGCGCCATCGTGGCAGGCCGTCACGCTAAACCCTTCGCGCTGCAATCCATCCTGGATCAGCTGCGCGGCGGCCTGGTCATCTTCGATTAGCAGACAGCGCATGCGCGGAGACTTTCCGATCAAAGTAGGGTTGTGAAGCAGCCAGACTTTTCGGCTGTTTCCGCATGATAAGCGACTCGTCGTTCTGGTGCGTTGTCAGCCGCTGGCTGGCTCAGGAGCAGGGTGTCCGCTTGCCTGAACCATCGCATCTGGACCGTTTGCAACGCCTAAGTGCAGTCTGTAAGATGCAACTACTGTATTAACGCATTAGTACGTTATGAAGCGCCGATCGCTCGATCCAGAGACACCTGATGCATCCGCCAAGCTGAGCCTGTGCGAGGCGCTGCTGTCGTTGAAGAACGCCGACGAGATGGGCGCTTTCCTCACTGATCTGTGCACGCCGGCAGAACTTGAGGTGCTGGTGGATCGCTGGCGCGTGGTGCCGTATCTGCTGGAAAGTCTTTCGTACCGTGAAATCCATGAGCGCACCGCCGTCAGCATCACGACCATTGGACGCGTGGCGCGCTATCTCAATCAAGGCAACGGCGGTTACCTGGCGGCGGCAGCGCGGGCGGCGCGGCGTCAATCGCAGACAGCAAAAAAGGCCAGGGCATGAAACAGCGTGATCGACTTCGTATAGCCATGCAGAAATCCGGACGGCTGACCGAGCCGGCGCTCGAACTGCTCAATCGCTGCGGCCTCAGCTTCCGACAGAGCCGCGACAAGCTGTTCTGCTTCGGCGAAGGCGAACCGGTGGATCTGCTGCTGGTACGCGACGACGATATTCCCGGGCTGATCGCGCAGGGCGTGTGCGACCTCGGCATCGTCGGCCGCAACGTGCTGGACGAGTTCCGCCTAACCACCGGTCGCGACGCCGCGCCGCTGAATGAACTGCGCCCGCTCGGCTTCGGCCGCTGCCGCCTGTCGATCGCCGTGCCGCAGGAGCTGGATTACCAGGGCCCGCAGACGCTGGAAGGCGAACGCATCGCCACGTCATACCCTGGGCTGCTCGGCGAGTGGCTGCGCACGCATGCCGTCAACGCCAGCGTGATCATGCTGTCGGGTTCCGTCGAGATCGCACCGAAGCTCGGCACAGCCGATGCGATCTGCGATCTGGTGCAGAGCGGCGGCACCCTGGTCGCCAACCAGCTGCGCGAGGCCGAGGTGCTGCTGGAAAGCGAGGCCGTGCTGGCCGGCCCGCTGACCCTGCCGATCGACGAGCGCGGCGACATGCTGGAGCTGCTGCTGAAGCGCCTGGACGGCGTGATCCAGGTGCGCGAATCGCGCCTGCTTCTGCTGCAGACCTCGCGCAGCTCGCTGGAGGCGATCACCCGTCTGTTGCCCGGTGGCCCGCAGCCGACGCTGCTGGCAGTGGCCGGGCAGCCCGATCAGCTGATGCTGCAGGCACTGTGCGCCGGCGAAGTGAGCTGGCGTCAGCTGGAAGAAATAAAGAAAGCCGGCGCGCGCGAGATGTATGTGCTGCCGGTGGAAAAAATGCTCGCCTGATCGGTTTGGGATCGAGGCAGGACATCAATCATCACGTCGTAATGAGCAAGGTTGTCATGAACAAGGCTTTCGCAAATCCCCTCGCCGTCGATCCAACGCCGATGAAGCGGCTCGACTGGAGCGCGCTGAACGAGGCAGGGCGTCGCGACGCGCTGGCGCGGCCCGCACAATCCCGCGCGGACGATCTGCGCCGCGGCGTCGAGCAGATCATCGCCAGCGTACGCGCCGGCGGCGACGCGGCCCTGCTCGAGCTGAGTAAGAAGTACGACCGCTGCACGCTGGACGCCATCCAAGTCACCGAAGCCGAATTCGATCAGGCCGAGGCCGCGCTCGACCCGACGTTGAAACAGGCGATCCAGGAAGCGGCGGGGCGCATCGAGGCGTTCCATCGCGCCGCCGCGCCGCAGCCGGTGAGCGTGGATACGGCGCCCGGCGTGCGCGTGGAGCGGGTGCTGCGCCCGATCAGCCGCGTCGGCCTGTACGTGCCGGCGGGCAGTGCGCCGCTGCCCTCGACTGCGCTGATGCTGGGCGTGCCGGCGCGCATCGCCGCCTGTCGCGAGATCGTTCTGTGCTCGCCGGCGCGCGCGGACGGCCGCTGCGACGAAGCGGTGCTGTATGTGGCGCGCCTTACCGGCGTGCACAAGGTCTTCAAGCTTGGCGGCGCACAGGCCATCGCCGCCATGGCGTACGGTACGGCCAGCGTGCCCAAGTGCGACAAGCTGTTCGGTCCCGGCAACTCCTGGGTCACCGAGGCCAAGCTGCAGGTCTCCGGCGATCCCGACGGGGCGGCCATCGACATGCCGGCCGGCCCGTCCGAAGTGCTGGTCATCGCCGACGCGGAAGCCGATCCGGCTTTCGTCGCCGCCGATCTGCTGTCGCAAGCCGAGCATGGGCCGGATTCGCAGGTGATTCTGCTTAGCCCATCCGCCGACATGCTCGACATGGTCGCCGGCGAAGTGGATCGCCAGTGTGCGGCGCTGCCGCGCAACGCCATCGCCGCACAGGCGCTGGCGCAGAGCCGGCTCATCAAGGTCGATTCGCTGGCGCAGGCGATCGAGGTCAGCAACCGCTACGCGCCGGAGCATCTGATTCTGCAGGTGCAGCAGCCGCGCGATCTGCTGGAAAGCATCGATAGCGCCGGCTCGATCTTCCTCGGTGCGTGGACGCCCGAGTCGGTCGGCGACTACTGCAGCGGCAGCAATCACGTGCTGCCGACCTACGGCTACGCGCGCAGCTACAGCGGCGTATCGGTGGCGAGTTTCCAGAAACAGATCACGGTGCAGGAAGTGACGCCGGACGGCCTGCGCGCGATCGGCCCCTGCGCCGCCACGCTGGCTGCCGCCGAACAGCTGGAGGCGCATCGCCGCGCGGTCACCATGCGGCTGGCCGTGCTGAACGGCGATGCCGCAGGGCGAACGTCATGAGCGTGCTCGATCTCGCGCGTGCGGAAATCCGCGCCATGCAGCCTTATTCATCGGCACGCATGGAGGCCAGCGGCGGCCGGATATGGCTCAACGCCAACGAATCGTCGTGGTTGCCTGAGGGCGACTCCGGAGCCGGTTGCAACCGCTATCCGGAGCCGCAGCCGGCGGCCTTGATCGATGCCTTGGCGACGCTCTACGGCGTGAGCCATGAGCAGCTGCTGGTCGGTCGCGGCAGCGACGAAGCGATCGACCTGCTGGTGCGCGCGTTCTGCCGAGCCGGCGAGGACGCGATCCTGATCCAGCCGCCGACCTTCGGCATGTATTCGGTCTGCGCACGTACGCAGAATGCCGCGGTGATCGAGGTGGCGTTGCGAGACGACTTCACCCTGGACGTCGATGCGCTGCTGGCGGCGGTGACGCCGGCAGTGAAGCTGGTGTTTGTCTGCACGCCGAACAATCCGACAGGACAGATCGTGCCACGTGCCGACATCGAACGTTTGGCGCAGGCCTTGTCCGATCGCGCACTGCTCGTCGTCGACGAGGCCTATATCGAATTTGCCGACGCCGACAGCGCGATCGCGCTGATCGATCGCTACGAAAACCTCGCCGTGCTGCGCACGCTGTCCAAAGCCTGGGCGCTGGCCGGCGCGCGTATCGGCAGCCTGCTGGCGTCGGCGGCGATCATCGCCTTGCTGCGCAAAATCATGGCGCCGTATCCGCTGCCGTCGCCTTGCGTTGTGGCCGCGTTGGCCGCTTTGTCTGCGTCGGGTCAGCAGAATGCGCGCGAGCATCTGGCTATCGTGAGAGAGCAGCGCGACGTCATGAAGGCGGCGCTGTCCCAGCTCGCCGGCGTGCGCGAGGTGCTGCCGTCGCAGGCGAACTTTCTGGCCGTGCGTTTCGATGATCCCGGCGCTGTCTACGCGCGCTTGCTGGCCGCGGGCATCGTGGTGCGCGACGTCCGCCGCTATCCGAATCTGGGCGACGCGCTGCGCATCACCATTGGCACGCCGCAGGAGAACGACAACGTGCTGGCTGTATTGACGAGTTCGGCGATGGGTAGCAAGGACTCCGCCGACGCATTGGCTGCAGGAAAACCACGATGAGCCGAAAGATTCTTTTTGTCGATCGCGACGGTTGCCTGATCGAAGAGCCTGCCGATGAGCAGATCGACAGCTTCGAGAAACTCGCGCTGTTGCCCGGCGTGATCGCCGCGCTGCAGCGCTTTGTCGCCGCCGGTTATCAGCTGGTGATGGTGACCAATCAGGACGGTCTCGGTACGGAAAGTTTTCCCGAAGCCGCCTTTGCCGGGCCGCAGGAACTGCTGCTGCGCATCCTCAGCTCGCAGGGCATTCGCTTTCAGGAAATCCTGATCGACCGCAGCTTTCCGTATCAGCATCTCGATACCCGCAAGCCCGGCGTCGGCATGATGCGTCATTACCTCGCCAGCGACGACTGGAGCCGCGCGGCGTCGGCGATGGTTGGCGACCGCGAGACCGATCTGCAGTTTGCCCAGAACATGGGCGTCCGAGGTTGCCGCGTGGGCCCCGCGGGCATCGGCTGGGACGCGATTGCGCACCAGCTGCTCGACGCGCCGCGTACGGCCAGCGTGGTGCGTAACACCAAGGAAACCCGTATCACCGTCAACGTCGACCTGGATCGCGTCGCCGATCCGCGGGTGCATACCGGCCTGGGCTTTTTCGATCACATGCTGGAGCAGATCGGCAAGCACGGCGGCTTTGCGCTGGCGCTTCGCTGCGAGGGCGATACGCATATCGACGAACACCACACGATGGAAGATTCCGCGCTCGCTTTGGGTCAAGCGCTGAAACAGGCGCTCGGTGACAAGCGCGGCATCGGCCGCTACGGCTTCACCCTGCCGATGGACGAGTCGCGCGCGGTCGCTGCGCTGGATCTGTCCGGACGTCCGTACTTTGTCTTCGAAGGCAGCTTTCCGCGCGAGCGTGTGGGCGACATGCCGACCGAGCTGGTGCCGCATTTTTTCCGCTCCGTCTGCGAGACGCTGGGTGCGAACCTGCATCTGAGCGTGCAGGGCGACAACGCGCACCACATGGTCGAAGGCTGCTTCAAGGTGTTTGCGCGCACCCTGCGTCAGGCCATTCGACGCGAAGGCAGCGAACTGCCCAGCACCAAGGGTACGCTTTGATGAGCGTGGTGCTGGTCGATGCCGGTGGTACCAATATCGGTTCGGTGCGCTATGCGCTGCAGCGCCTGGGCGCGGATGCCCAGCTGACCTCGGACGCGGCGACGATTCGTGCGGCCGACAAGGTGATTCTCCCCGGCGTCGGTGCCGCAGGTCCGGGCATGGCGCGCCTGCGCGAGCTGAATCTGGTCGAGGTGATACGCAACCTGACCCAGCCCGTGCTCGGCGTGTGTCTGGGCATGCAGCTGCTTTGCACCCATTCGGAAGAGGGCGATACCGACTGTCTCGGCGTCGTTCCCGCCGTCGTGCGCCGTTTCGACGATATGCCCGGACTGCGCGTGCCGCACATGGGTTGGAACCGCCTGGTCGGTTGCCAACCTCACGCGCTGCTGGCAGGGCTTGGCGACGACGACAGCGCTTATTTCGTGCATAGCTATGCGGTGCCAACCGGCGATTATAGCCTGGCGACGGCCGACTTTGGCGGCGAGTTTTCGGCGGTGGTCGCCAACCATAATTTTCATGGCATGCAGTTTCATCCCGAGCGCTCCGCCGCCGTGGGTGCCAAGCTGCTCAAGAATTTCCTCAGCCTGTGAGTACGCAAGCCGTGAGTTTGAACGTGATTCCCGCCATCGACCTGCGCGGCGGCAAGGTGGTGCGCCTGAAGCAGGGCGACTACGCGCAGCAGACCACGTACGAAGCCGACCCGCGCGAGCTGGCTCAGCGCTATGCGGCGGCAGGCGCCCAGTGGCTGCATCTGGTCGACCTGGACGGTGCGCGCTCCGGCAGTCTCGATAACCTCGCCGTGATCGAATCGATCGCCGCTGACGGCATGCGGATTCAGGCCGGCGGCGGCGTGCGCGGCGAGGACGACCTGACGCGCCTGTTCAGCGCAGGCGTGAGTCGCGTGGTGCTCGGCAGCGTAGCCATTCGCGACCCCGAACTCGTCGCCGACTGGCTGACCCGCTACGGCGCCGAACAGCTGACTATCGCGCTCGACACGCGTCAGGTCGATGGCCGCTGGGCGCTGCCCAGCGCCGGCTGGACCGAGATGGAAACGCGCACGCTGGACGAGCTGGCGCCGTGGTACGCGGGCAAGGGCGCACGGCATCTGCTGTGTACGGATATCGACCGCGACGGCATGCTGGCCGGCTTCAATCTCGATCTGTATCGCCACCTGGCAGAAACGGTTCCGCATTTGGCCGTCCAGGCGTCCGGCGGCGTGCGCTCGCTGGACGATATTCGCGCGGCGCGCGAAGCGGGTGCGAAGGGCGTAATACTCGGCCGCGCGTTGCTCGAAGCGCGGTTCACCATCGAAGAGGCCTTGGCATGCTGAGCCGTCGACTTATCCCGTGCCTCGACGTGCGCGATGGGCAGGTAGTCAAGGGCGTGCAGTTTCGCGACCACGTCGTGATGGGCGAAATCGTCGATCTGGCGCTGCGCTATCGCGACGAGGGGGCGGACGAGCTGGTGTTTTACGACATCACCGCCAGCCCCGAAGGTCGCAGCGTCGATCGCGGCTGGGTCGAGCGGGTGGCGCGCGTGATCGACATCCCGTTCTGCGTCGCCGGCGGCATTCGATCGGTGGATGAAGCGCGCGCGGTACTGCACGCCGGTGCCGACAAGATTTCGGTGAACTCGCCCGCGCTAGAGCGCCCGGCGTTGATCGACGAACTGGCCGCCGCGTTCGGCGTGCAGTGCGTGGTGGTCGGCATCGACTCGCTGCGCGATGCGGACGGCGAATGGCACGTGCGGCAATACACGGGTGATCCCGACAAGACCCAGGCGCTTTCGCGCCGAACGCTGGACTGGATGATCGAAGCGCAGCAGCGCGGCGCCGGCGAGATCGTGCTCAACTGCATGGGCAGCGACGGCGTGCGCAAAGGTTACGATCTTGAGCAGCTTTCCGTGGCGCGTGCGGTATGCCACGTGCCGCTGGTCGCTTCCGGTGGCGCGGGTAGGCCCGAGCACTTCCGCGATGCCTTTATTGAGGCCGACGTCGATGGCGCCTTGGCCGCCAGCGTGTTTCACTCCGGCGCCATCGCCATTCCCGAACTCAAACAGTATCTGCGCGCCGAAGGTGTTGCGGTACGTTTGTAAGTATTGAGCTGGGAAGAGCGATGAAGCGTCAACCTCGAACTCCGTCCTCAAAACCCCGTTCTCACTGAGCGTAACTCGCATGCCGAGTGGAGTCGAAGTGCATGCCGGCGCAACCCCGCACTCACGGCCAAGGCCCGACCGATGCCACACGCTCGAACAGGAATATCAATGACCAACGATCCCAACACTGACCTGAGCCGCCTCGACTGGGCCAAGGGCGACGGCTTGCTCCCCGCCATCGTGCAGCACTGGCACAGCGGTGAAGTGCTGATGCTCGGCTATATGAATGCCGAAGCGCTGGCGCACACGCAGGCCAGCGGCCACGTCACGTTCTTCAGCCGAAGCAAGCAGCGCCTTTGGACCAAGGGCGAAAGCTCCGGCCACGTGCTTGCCATCAAATCCATCCGCATCGACTGCGACGCCGACACCTTGCTGGTCCAGGCCCAGCCGCACGGCCCTACCTGTCATGAGGGAACATCCAGCTGCTTCGGCGACAGCGCCGACGTACGCCCCCCGCTGGGCTTCCTGGCCGAACTCGACGCGCTCGTCGCACAACGCCACGCCGAACGTCCCGAAGGCAGCTACACCACCAGCCTGTTCGAAGGCGGCATCCGCCGCATGGCGCAGAAAGTCGGCGAAGAAGGTGTCGAGACGGCACTGGCCGCCGTCGTGCAGGACGATGCCGAACTGCTCGGTGAGTCGGCCGACCTGATCTTTCATCTCACGGTGGTATTGCGGGCACGCGGACTATCGCTGGCCGATGTGGCGGCGTTGTTGGCCGAGCGGCATTGCGTGCGTGTCGGGCACTGAGAAAAACATTGAAAGTTAGCGGCTGCAATTCGATCAAACTCAATTAGATGGTTTTGAGCGTCTGTGTTCGGCCATTACCGGTCAGTCGTCATATCTATCAGGTATCCCAACAGCGCCCATTGAAAGCTCCTGACAAGAACAGTTCAAACGCTTCTCGTCGCCACTACCGGCGGCACATTGGAAGCGCGTCGTGCCGGTACCAGCACGGCAAGCTGGCCGAGCACGAGTACCGCCAGCATACTCACCAGCACGTAGGTCAGAGGTAGCTGGTCCATTTCGTAGTGGGTGATTAGCCACAGGTTGAGGCCGATTGCCAGCACGATGCCGAGCACGGCACCGCCGACGGCGATGATCAGGTTCTCTGCCTGAAAGTAGCGCAGAATGTCGCGCTTGCGCGCACCGAGCGCGCGACGGACACCGATCTGACGCTGGCGCTGGCCTACCCAAAAACTGGTCAGACCAACGATGCCCGCGGCAGTGATTCCGAGCAGGATCAGGCACACCACTCCCATCAAGGTGGCCATGCCACATCGCCAGCATAGGCGCGTGCGCGAATCTCAGAAAACGTGCGAATGCCATCCTCCTCGTCGATTGCCCGCAACGGGTCCGCGGCGAACAACGCCATCCGTGCGGCGCGCATGGCGGCTTGCTCGCGACCTGGCTTCGCACGCACGGCATATTGGGTAGTGTGGTAATCCCGCCTTAACGGTTCGATCAAAGAGTTATAGGCAGGAACGTCGCCATCGGCACCACCCACGTGAGGTGTCTGCAAGCGCCCGACAATGCCGATGATGGTAGTGGGCGCTGCGCCGATGTTGAGATAGATCACCTTGCCTAAGGCATCACCGTGCGGGTACAGCTTGTCCGCCACCGCTTTGCTCACAATGACAGCCACTGGCTCCTCGCTACTGCGGAAGCCTACATGACGTACATCGGCGGCGGTAAAAACGCGCCCGGCAATCAGCCGAAGTCCCAGGGTCGATACTATTTGTTCGTCGCCGGTATAAAAGGCGACCTCCGTCGTCGCCTTTTGCTGATCAGGTTTGAGGTAAATGCCGTTGTACGATCCATTATTGGTCAATGGCAACGCTCGGACCGGCGTCACCGATGCCACCTCCGGCAGCTTGCTTAGGACAGCAAGATCATCACGCTGCATCGCGTCGAGTTTTTCCACGCTGGCCGGATCAGTCCCATTGGGCGCGTTCGCCCAACGCTGCTGGATCAGGAACAGTTATCGAGCAACATGCCG
>CAIKJM010000149.1 GCA_903827735.1 uncultured Rhodanobacter sp.
ACCATCGGCGCCGTCCCTGCTGCAAGTGGTTCGCCGAATCTCACACTGCCGACTCGATGCTCGTCGTTCATCCCACTGGAAATCAGAACAGTCGCCATGCCGCCCGGGCGTTTGCCGAGGTTGGTCGGCTCGACGCCTTCATCACGGCATTGAGCGTGTCGGCGCGCGCAGCGCCGATCCGTTTTCTACCCAACCGCGCGCTCGACGAGGCGCGCCGGCGCGACTTCTCGATGATCGGCGGCAAGGTCGTATCGGTGGCCCCGCTCAGCGAATTGATGCGCCTGGCGAGTCGCAATTTCAGCGGCCGGGTTGCAGGGAAACTCGATTCGATCGATCGGCTGTATCGCAAGGTCGATTGCGCCGCGGCGCGCTACCTGGCCCGGCATGCGGACATCAGCGCAGTGTATTGCTACGAAGATGCGGCCCTCGAGACGTTTCGCGTCGCCAAGGCGGCCGGCGTCCGCTGCATCTATGAATTGCCGATCGGCTACTGGCGCGAGCATCGCCGCATCAAAGCGCAGGAAGCGCAGCGGCGGCCCGACTGGGCGCAGACCTGGAATGTCGATGCGGACTCGGCTGAAAAGTGTCAACGCAAGGACCACGAGCTGGCGCTGGCCGATCAGATCATCGTTGCCAGCGCGTTCACGGAGCGCAGTCTCGCGCAGTTTCCGGCTACCGTTGCGGCCTCGTCTCTGCTGCCCTACGGGTGCCCGCCGGCCATCGATCCAGCTTTGCGCAATTGGTACAAGGGCGGGGTGCTGAAGCTGTTGTTTGTCGGCGAGCTGAGTCAGCGCAAGGGTCTCGCCGACGTGCTCGAAGTCGTTGCGCAGTTCGGACCGCGCGTGCAGCTGAGCTTGATTGGAAGCGGCCCAGGCGCAAAAATAAACTGGGACCGTGCCTCCAATATCAGACTACTGGGCTCGCGCAGCCATGACGGTGTTCTCGAGGAAATGCGGCGCAATGATGTTTTGCTGTTTCCGAGTCTGTTCGAGGGGTTTGGGATGGTCATCACCGAGGCAATGTCACAGGGCATGGTCGTGATCGCGTCCGATCGCACCGGCTTGTCGGCGGTCGCCGATGGCGACTCGGCGATACAGGTCAGCGCCGGCGTGCCGGCGCAATTGAGCGAAGCCATCGAAGGCTTGTTGCGTGCGCCGGATAAGGTGGGGTCCTTGGGCCGTGCCGCCCTGCAGCGTGCAGCACGCTGGCAATGGCAGGACTACCGCGCGACTCTCCGTCAGCTGACGCTCGGTGCTGCAGTCTGATGATCACTGCGCTGCCTTCGACCTATTGGCGCACTGCCGCCCGGCAGAGCCGCTTCAAGCTGCATCCGATTGGCCGCATCCTGTTGTGGGTGCTGATTATCGCGACGCTTGAAGGCGCCGTCAGAAAATGGATCTGGCCCGGTAGTGCCCTTGTTTTCCTTGCGATTCGCGACATCCTGATCGCTTACGGAATCTTGCTGGGCATCAGCAAGCGCTGGCTGAAGATGAATTCGCCAACCGAAGCCTTGCTGTTGCTGTGGACGGTCGTCGTGATTGTCTGGGGACTGACCCAGGTGATCCTGGGGCTGGAACCGATTGCCGTGGCGATTCTCGGGCTGCGCTCCTGGCTCCTCTACATATGGTTCGCCTGGCTTTGCGGACGCGTGCTGCGGCCCAGCGATGTCCACTACATCCTGAAGACGGTTGCGCTGATCATGCTGCCGATGGCGGTTCTGGTCGTCATGCAACATTTCCTGCCGGTCGGCCATTGGCTCAATCGGCAGCCGGAAAACGACGACCCGACAAAAATTTTTGTGGTCGCTGCCGGCATCGTGCGTACCACCGGCACCTTCACATTCGTGGCCGGCTACGCCCAGTTCGTTGGCCTGGCTACGGTGCCTGCATTCGCGATTCTGACCGGACAGTTCAACGTCGTCAGAAATCCATGGCTGCGCTGGCTGATACTCGCAGCAACGCTGATCGGTGTGATCGTCAGTGGATCGCGCCAGACCATCATGTATGCCGCCGCGGTGCTAGCTGCAGCGGTATTTGCCTCGTTCCGCGTCAAGCGCAAAGGCACATTCAGTCGAGCGGTGACCATGATCGCCGTGCTGCTGTTGTCGCTCGGCATTCTCGCAACCGGATTTTCGCGTGCAATCGAGGCAACTGAAACTCGCTTTGCAACGGCCGGACAAAGCGAGTCGTTGGTATCGCGAATCGGCTGGATGTTCGCGGGAACGCCCGAGACTTGGGTCAATGTCCCATGGTTTGGCAACGGCATCGGCATGGGCAATAACGCCGCCGGCTCCTTGCTCGGGCGCGGACCCAATGCCAGCTTCCTGTTGGCCGAAAACGAGTCGGACCGCATCATGCTGGAAGGCGGACTGCTCGGACTTGCCTTTCTGATGTTCAAGGGCGCGATCGTGATCGTCGGCATCGCCGGCGCGCTGCGTGTACTCGCATTCAAGGGGGAAATCCTGCCCTTCTTGCTGTGGTCGTTCACGTCGGTTGATCTGTTGACGGGGCAGATAACAGCTCAGCTAACCGCCCATTGCTTTGGCTGGCTGACGTTGGCGTTGGCTTGGGCGCTGACGCGTGATTCCATCGCGCCGCGCGCTCGGTTCCTGCGTTACCTGCGTGGCCGTCGATTCCAGAAAATCTCGGCTGAAGCATCGACCAATAAGCTTGCGCCAGTTCCATGAAGCGCAGTCACCGGCACTGTCGTGCGAGGTGCCGTTTATATTGGCGTATCGGCGCATCGTAGCGATGGCCGGCGCTGTTTCGCTGTTTCTCGACGTCCTGCGCCTTACCTCAGCGATCCTGGTGTTGTGCTACCACGGGCTGGTGTTCTGGTATCCGGACTCGGTTGGTCCCATGGCGCAAGTTGCGCACGCCGCCGTCATCGTATTCTTTGTGCTGTCGGGCTACGTGATCGCGTTCGCGAGCTCACGCCGCGAAGTCAGCGCCGAAGCGTATGCAGTCGCGCGGCTCGCACGCATTGCTTCCGTCGGCGTTCCGGCGTTGTTGTTGACGGCTTTGCTGCAGCTGATCGGTGCACATTTCAATCCTGACTACTATGCGGCGGTCTCGCGGCACTGGGACGCGCTGCGCTATCTGCTGACGACGTTGTGCCTGCAGAACATCTGGTTCCTCAGCGCCAGCCCGCCGACCAATACGCCTTTCTGGTCGCTCAGTTACGAAGCCGCTTACTACCTGCTGTACGGTCTGTTGCTATTTGTTCCGAAGTCGCGCTGGAAGTGGCTTGCGCTGGCTGCCGTCATGCTGTTGGTCGGCCCGAACATCCTGTTGCTGCTGCCGTGCTGGCTGCTAGGTGTTCTGGCCTTTCGGCTCGGCGACATCGCGATGTCTCGTGGTGTGGCGATCGTGCTGGCCGCGCTCGCGGCGGCGCTGCTCGTCTTCATCGTGCTTCGCGTATCGCCGCTGCCGTTGTCGACGATGAATGCGCCGCTGTTCTTTTCCAGCCGATTCCTGACCGACT
>CAIKJM010000150.1 GCA_903827735.1 uncultured Rhodanobacter sp.
GAGGTCAGAGACGACTGATCAAACCTCGCACCACGTGCGCATCAGCGTTGACTAGCCCGAGCTCTGACTAGCCCGCGGAGTCCGTCGCCTTGTCCGCCAGCCGCACCAGCGCGCTGGCCGCGCTGACAAACTCCGACGGCATCATCACGATAGTCATGGTGTTTTGCTCGGCGCCAACCTCGGTGAGCATCTGCATGCGGCGCAGCTCCATCGCCATCGGCGTCTGGCCCATCTTGGTGGCCGCTTCGGTGAGCATCAGCGCGGCATCGTGCTCGGCTTCGGCCTTGATGATGCGGGCGCGCTTTTCGCGATGAGCCTCCGCTTCCTGCGCCATCGCACGCTGCATCGACTGGGGAATTTCCACGTCCTTGATCTGTACGCGATCGACCATCACGCCCCACGGCTCGGTGACTTTGTCGATGATGTCGCCCAGCATGCTGGAAAGCTTTTCCTGCTCCTTCAGCAGTTCGTCCAGCGAGTGCTGACCCATCACGCTGCGCAAGCTGGTGAGCGCTGTCTGGCGTACGGCGTCCTCGAAGTTGGCCACCTCGATGATCGCGCGCTCGGGGTTGATCACCTTGTACCAGACGACCGCGCGCACCTTCACCGGCACGTTGTCGTTGGTCATGGTTTCCTGCGGCTCGATGTCCTGCGTGACCACGCGCATGTCGATCATCTGCATGCGATCCACCAGCGGAATGATCCAGGTCAGACCCGGCCCCTTGGTGGTCTGGTACCTGCCGAGCCGAAACACCAGGCCGCGCTGATACTGCTGCAGGACCCGCAGGCCGGAAATCAAGAGAAATACGATAAAGACGATCGGTATCAGCAGAGACATGGACGTTGCACCCACGACATGAGGAAGTTGCAGACCACTAGTGTACGCCTGCGCTAATACCGACAACGCCTTCGACCGATGACGGCCACTGGCGGGCTTATCGCATCTCACGATCGCTGTACGCGCCGCTCTTTTATGCTTGGCAGATTATCGGCTGCAGGATTCCCGCCATGCTCAAGAAAACCTATCCCTACTACCTCGCCAACCAGCCGCAGCAGCCGAACACGGATCTCGAGGTGCTGGACAAGTACACCGGTAAGGTCGCCACCCGAGTGGCGGTACCGGACGCCAAGGCGACCGAAAAGGCGATCGTGGCCGCGGTGAAGGCGACCAAGCCGATGCGCGATTTCAAGCCGTGGGCGCGCCAGGCGGTATTGCAGCATTGCGCGAAGCGTTTTGCGGAGCGTCGCGACGAGCTGGCCGAGGCGCTGTGCATCGAAGCCGGCAAGCCGATCAAGGATTCCGCCGGCGAAGTCACCCGCCTGATCGAAACGTTCCAGATCGCTGCCGAGGAATCGGTGCGCACCAACGGCGAGACCTTGAATCTCGAACTGGCCAGTCGTCTGGACGGCTACCACGGCTATACCCGGCGCGTACCACTGGGGCCGATCTCGCTCATCAGCCCGTTCAATTTTCCGCTGAATCTGGTCGCGCACAAGGTGGCCCCGGCGATCGCTGCCGGCTGCCCGTTCGTGCTGAAACCCTCGGAGAAAACGCCAATCGGCGCACTGATCATCGGCGAAGTGCTGGCCGAAACCGACCTGCCCAAAGGCGCGTTCTCGATCCTCACGCTCGACGGCAAGCACGCCAATGCATTGGTCGAGGACGAGCGCTTCAAGCTGCTGTCCTTCACCGGCGGCCAGATCGGCTGGGAGCTCAAGGCGCGCGCCGGCCACAAGAAAGTGACGCTGGAACTGGGCGGCAACGCGGCGTGCATCGTCGACGCCGATCAGGGGCCGAAGCTGGACTACGTGGTCGAGCGACTAGTCTTCGGTGCCTTCTATCAGTCCGGCCAGAGTTGCATCGGCGTGCAGCGCATCATCGTGCACGACGACATCTACGAGGCGCTGAAAAAGAAGCTGGTTGCCGCCGTGAAAAAGCTCAAGGCCGGCGATCCGAAACTCACGGACACTTTTCTCGGCCCAATGATCGATGTGGCCGCAGCCGAACGCTTGCACGGCTGGATCGAGGAGGCGCGCAAGGCCGGCGGCAAGCTGCTGTGCGGCGGCAAGCGCAACGGCAACATGCTCGACGCCACGCTGATGGAAAACGTGCCGCATGACGCCAAGGCCAAC
The DNA here is from genome assembly GCA_903827735.1 of uncultured Rhodanobacter sp. Taxonomy (GTDB): domain Bacteria; phylum Pseudomonadota; class Gammaproteobacteria; order Xanthomonadales; family Rhodanobacteraceae; genus Rhodanobacter. The sequence continues at coordinate 2,134 of CAIKJM010000150.1, forward strand.
CGGATGGAAGCCTTCGGTCCATTCGCCCTGCTCGCCCGCTTCAACCAATTCGATGACGCCGTGGCGATGGTCAACGACTCCGACTTCGGCCTTCAGGCGGGCATTTTCACCGACAGCCTGGCGCACGCCATGCGCGCCTGGAACGAGCTGGAACAGGGCGGCGTGGTGGTCAACGACATCCCCAGCTTTCGCGTCGACAACATGCCCTACGGCGGCGTGAAGCTGTCCGGCCTGGGCCGCGAAGGCGTGCGCTATGCCATCGAAGACATGACCGAGCTTAGGCTAATGGTCATGCGTGAGCGTTAGGCTGAAATTTTGGCCCGGGCAGCCGGATGCGGCGAGTTCAGCCGGCGCCCGACGGCTTTGCTGGGCCAAGCACCGGCATGCTGTTCCAACCCAGCGCGTTGTAGACGTAATACTGCGCTATACCGATGTACTCATGCAGGGCGACGTCACAAAGCTCAAGATTCGAGGCCTGCGGCCAGAACCCCAGCGTCGCCTCCAGCTGGTCGCTGGCGACCGGTATCGGCGTCATGCTGAAGTGTCGAAAGTCGATCAGGCTGCGCCGAAGATGGATACCCGAAGTCACCAGCACCAGCGTTTGCGGGTCGTAGATCAGCACCAGCGCCCGGCTGTAGCGGGCGTTTTCGAACGTGTTCATGCTGAGTGTTTCAGCCTGGATGTCCTGCGGAGACACACCTAGCGTGGCAAGCACGCGGGCATAGACGGTGGATTCGGCGGAGCCGTGATGCTGCGAATCCCCGCCGCTCACCAGCAAAATGCACTGCTGGGCGCTGAGCTTGCACTGACGGTACAGGGCGGCCGCTTCGATGATGCGGCCGTTAGCGAACAGCGTAGGCTGCAGAGAAACGCCGCTGCTGGAGCGCGTCGTTCCGGCAGCAAGCAGCACAATGACGTTGCGCGTCGACCAGTGAATAAACGGCGCGGTGGCGTAATCTTCCTGGAGGTTGTCCAGCAGCCATGCCGGTACCGGCCCGCAGGCTATCGCCAGAAACAGCAGCAGCGTAATGGTGCCGACGCTACGCGCTAGCCAACGTCGCCCCACGCGACGCGCAGCCAACGAAAAAAGCACAAGCAGTCCGAGCAGCGTGAGCGTCATGAGGTGATCCGGAGCGGGCGCATGCAGGGTAGCGCAGCCGGTCGTCAGCGTCTGTCGGCATTGGATCGTTCCTTGCAGGAAACACACTGGTGACGATTGCCCTATTGAACGACGCCCTTGTCGTGACCACGTTGCTGTCACCTAACCGGACACCTGTCGTGAACAAGCCACTGCTGCACCTCTTTGCCGCTCTATCCCTGGCTATGGCGGCGCTACCCGCCCTGGTCTATGCGGCTCCTGACTCAGGCGACTATGTCGCTGTGCAGGTCCCCAACCTGCCCCAGGCGGTCACGTTTTTCCGCGATGTGATGAACTGCAGCGTCATCAGCGACGGCGGCGATACGGCAGCCGCGACTACTTCACTCATGTCCTGTGGACGCGAGACCACGGTTGAGATCAGCCAGGCATCCGCACATGCCGCGACACAAACGGGTGGGACGTCACCAACATTCACGCTCAACATCGACAACGCGTCTGCCGTGGCCAGCTGGCTGAGGGCCAACCATGTGCGCCTGGTAGGGTCACCGACCCGCCTCTCGACTGGACCGGACGCCGGAAAACTCGCGGTGACCTTCCTCACGCCGTGGGGCCAGCCGCTGCGCCTGGTCAGCCGGATGAAGGCCGACGACCTGCTGGAATCGTCCACGCCCGTGTCCCGGGTCGCCGTGCAATAGGACGATGCTTCGTGGCGGACAGGGCGAGGCTGTCGCGCGCAGGTAGCCTCAGTCGCGTCGTTCGCTCACACGATTTTCATTGCCGCGTTTTTCATCGCTGCGCTGCTATCAAGGGGTTCCCTTCCCCGACAAAGGCAGCATTCGATGGCAACAATCAAAGTCAATCAAGACCGCAGCGGAAAGCCGGTCGAGCTTTTTTACGAAGACGTCGGCAGCGGCGCGCCGGTTGTGCTGATCCACGGCTGGCCGGTCAGCCAGCAGATGTGGGAAAACCAGATTCTCGCGCTTGCCAGCAAGGGCTTTCGCGTCATCAGCTATGACCGCCGGGGCTTCGGCGAATCATCCAAACCGTGGGACGGCTACGACTACGATACGCTGGCCGACGATCTGAAAGGTCTGCTGGCAGGGCTCGATCTCACTGGCGTCACCTTGGTGGGATTCTCGATGGGCGGCGGCGAAATCGCCCGCTACATGAGCCGCCACGGCGGCGAACGCGTCAGCAAGGTGGCTTTCATCAGCGCAGTCACGCCGTTCATGCTGAAGACCGAAAACAACCCCGACGGGGTCGACAAGAGCACCTTTGACGGGATGGTCGAAGGCATCACCAAGGACCGACCCGATTTTCTGGAGACCTTCGCCAAGGGCTTTTTTGGCGTCAGCGCCCTGCATCACCCCGTGAGTTCGGCGGTACTCGACTGGAACCAGTCGCTTGCATTGCGCGCGTCGCTAAAGGCAACGCTAGATTGCGTGCGCTCTTTTAGCGAAACCGATTTCCGCGACGACCTGAAAAAAATCAGCGTGCCTACCCTGATCGTCCACGGCAAGAACGATAAGACCGTGCCGTTCGAGGCTAGCGGCGAGCTGACCGCAAAACTCCTTCCGTCAGCGACTTTCAAGGCCTATGACGGTGCACCGCACGGGCTTTACATCACCCACAAGGATCAGCTTAACCAGGATCTACTGGCCTTCCTCGGCGCCTAAGCCTCGCTGGCCAGCGCTGCGGATATGAAAAAGGCGCCGGGAGGGC